>NZ_CP019225.1:595625-620254 GCF_010222815.1 Synechocystis sp. CACIAM 05
ATAAGTGCAGGAGTAACCTTCGGCTTAAAACCAGGAGAAGATGCTAACTCATTTACCATCAATGCCGCTACTGGAGAAGCTGAGTTAATTGGCAATCCAGACTTTGAAACCCAATCAAGTTATAAATTCACTGTCACTGCCAGCGATGGTGTGAATCCTGTCACGGAGCAAGTTGTTAGTTTAGCCATAATTGACCTAGATGAAATAGCCCCAACTATTACATCGGGAAATACAGCAAAGGCGATCGCCGAAAACAGTGGTGCGAATCAAGTAATTTACCAAGTCACTGCCACAGATGATGCTGACATAAGTGCCGGAGTAACCTTTGGCTTGAAACCAGGGAATGATGCTGACCAATTTAGTATTAATCCAATCACTGGGGAAGTCACCTTAACCAAAGACCCAGACTTTGAAATCCAATCCAGTTATAAATTCACTGTTACTGCTGACGATGGCGTTAATCCAGTTACTGAACAACAAATCGCATTAGAAATCTTAGATGACAATGTTGCTGTTATTGAAAATGGCTTTTTCTTCGCTCAATTTTTAGATAATACTCGCCAAGCTCTTTTGTTTCAGAATCAACCATTCTCTACTGATCAATCTGTAAACTGGGAAATCTTAGACACAGAAACTGTTGATGGCTCCAATCAAGTGCTTTGGTACAATCAAGTTACTGAAGAAGTTGGTGTATGGCTGACTGATAATAATTGGAACTGGATTTCTTCTGACACATGGCAAGTGAAATCATCAAGAACTTTTAATACCGAATTATTATTTGGGACGGACATTAACGGAGATTCTCTCATTGGCGATCAATACACTGTTTTAGAAAATCAAGGTGTGGTCGACCTCCTGGAAGGAATTTTTGGTGCTTACTATGTTCAGCCCGGGGATGACCCAGTTACTCCTCTTAAATTTTTAGGGCAACCATTCGAGAATCAGTTTGGTAGTTGGCAAGCGTTGGCAGCAGAAAGGATTGAAAACATCAACCGAGTTTTATGGCAAAATTCTGACACCGGAGAAATTGGAATTTGGCGAACAGACAATAATTGGAATTGGCTTTCTTCCAATGTTTTTACCCCCAATTCCACTGAAATAGCCACCGTTGAAAGCCTTTTTGGCATTAGTCTTTAGACTACTATTCGTTGGATGGTACTGGCAATGGTCTATTTTTTGGATAAAACGCCGAGTCAGTGGGGAAGGATGGCAGGGTCCGTCACCTAGGCCATATACTCGACTCAAACCCTTCCTGAGTTGTCCCCTTTATGTCCCAAACCACCGCTACCCTGCCATTGCCCAGCCCGGAAAGTGCGATCGCCTTAGCAGGAAGCGGAGAAGATAACTTAACCTATTTGGCCCACCACACCGGCGCAAAGTTGATTCTGCGGGGGCAAGAACTGATGGTGGTCGGCACCGAAAAAGCCGTGGCCAGGGTGATGGCAGTGCTCCAATCCCTTGCTCCCTACTGGCAGAGTGCCAAAGCTATTTCCCGTCCAGACTTGATGACGGCTTTCCATGCGTTGGATACGGGCAAACAAGAAGAATACCAAGCTTTACAAAAAACAGTGTTGGCCAAAACCCGCCGGGGGGAAATTGTCCGGGCGAAAACGTTCCGGCAACGGCAATATATCAAGGCAATCCAAAAGCACGATGTGACGTTTTGCATTGGCCCAGCGGGCACAGGGAAAACTTTTTTGGCGGCGGTGCTTGCGGTCCAAGCGCTGCTAAACAATGAATGCGATCGCCTGATTTTGACTAGGCCGGCAGTGGAAGCAGGGGAAAAATTAGGTTTTCTGCCGGGGGATTTGCAACAAAAAGTTGATCCGTTTTTACGACCCCTCTACGATGCCCTCTATGAATTTATTGAACCGGAAAAAATTCCTGACTTGATGGAGCGGGGCAAAATTGAGGTAGCTCCCTTGGCCTATATGCGGGGCAGAACATTGACCAATGCCTTTGTGATTGTGGACGAGGCCCAAAATACCACCCCAGCCCAACTGAAAATGGTTTTAACTCGCCTGGGTTTTGGCTCGAAAATGATTGTGACCGGCGACATAACCCAAACCGATTTACCCAATTACCAAAAATCAGGACTGCAAGTGGCCCAAACCATTCTTAAGGATGTGGAAGGGGTAGCTTTTTGCTATCTCAATCAAGCGGATGTGGTGCGCCATCCCTTGGTGCAAAGAATTGTGGAAGCCTACGAACGTTCTGAAAATACCAGTCCTCCAGCCCCGAAGCGTTCCTAGTAAAGGCTTGATCCCCAAGGGTTTTTCCGAGTTAGGGCAGGGCTCTCCCTAGGGGAATTTTCCCAGAAGTAAAACTTTGATGTACACTAATGCGGGCGTGGATCCGTGGCCATTGGCAGGACGATCGCCGATGTGGTGTGGAGTGAAATCTAGGGCGAATGAACCGCCTCTAGGCTTTTTTTGTCTAAAGCAAGATTAAACAAAGTTAAGCAAATGCCAAGCCGTCCCTTGGGGCGGAGTTTCACCACTAGTTTTTCGATGAATTTACGCTACCTCTGGTCAGGAAAACAGATATTGATAGGAGGCGGTCTAATTCCTCTATTATTCGGTGCCGCTGTCTCGGCCCAGTCTCCTAGCCAAACTAATCCCAGTAATCTTCCTGACGTTACCCCCCTCCTGGCTCAACGGTCAGCGACCGACGATAGAAGACAGTTCAATGAGCTACTGCGCCAAGGCAAGGCCTATGTGGATAACGGTAATTTTCCCCAGGCGATCGCCATTTACCAACAGGCGGCCATGTTGGACGGGGAAAACGCAGAACTGTTTGGCAGCATGGGTTATCTCTACGCCCGCCAGGGACAATTTGCCGAGGCTAGCCGGAGTTTTCAGCAGGCTCTGCGGGTAAATCCCAACAATCCCGACTATTACGACGGTTTGGGCTTTAGTTACGCCCGCCAAGGATTGTTAAACGAAGCTGCCAGCGCCTATGCCACCGCCATCAGTTTAGGCCCCAGTTCCCGTCAGTCAGTTAAATACCGCCTTGCCCTGGGGATTATCATGCTCCAGCAGGGAGACTACAACCGGGTGCGTCAACTGTATAACGAAATTCATCGTTTGCAATCGGACAATGAAGAAGCGGCGGTGATGATGGGGGCAGCCCTGCTCCAGAGCAGTGAGTATGAACAGTTAATCACGTTCAACAATCAGGCCCTTAGATTATTTCCTAACCGTTCTGAACTAACCTTACAACTGGGTAAAGCTTATCTGGCCCAGGGTGATCTGGTGGCAGCCCGCAGAGTGTTAGAACCTAGGCTCAATCCAGATTGGCGTAGTTTTTCCCTCTACCTTACCTGGGCAGAACTACTGGAACGGGAGGGAAATTTTGCCGGAGCCCTGGATGCCTATAAACAAGCTCTCCGCAATGAACCCACGGCGATCGCCGCTAAAATTGGCACTGGTCGGATGTATTTGGAATTGGACAATCCTGCCGAAGCTGTTTGGGTTTTCCGTGATTTAACCCGCCTCCAACCCAGTAACGCTGATTTTTATTACCTGCTGGGGGAAGCCTACGCTGTGGACGAAAAAATTGACTTGGCCAAAAAATCCTTTGGGGAAGCGAAAAAACTTTACCAGGCCCAGGGCAACACCGCTGGCAGTGACCGGACCCAAGAAAAGCTGGATAATCTCTAGTGGAAGTTAGCCAGACCAATGCTTGCTGACCAACTTTCAACAACCTATTTTTACCCTTTTCAGTTTTCAGGAGTTAATCACCGTGGATGCAATGGAATTCTTTCGCAATAGTTCCGGCAACTGGCGATCGCAACGTACCACCCATCACCTCGCCTTCCGTCGGGCAGAAACCGGCACCTCGGAAATTTTTGTTGAAGCTCTGGGTGCTGATGATCAAAAAATTGTCGAGATTTGTGAAATGCACGACTGCGACCCAGCCAAAGCCGTGGGGGGAGCCTTCGTCCGCTGGGAAAGCGCCATGGCCTGGGATAAAGAGGATGAAAACCATGAAGGAACAACTGTATTTGCCCTCATTCCCGACGAAGACAATCCCCAACAGGGACTACTACTGCGGGAGAGGGGCTATGCGGAAATTGTCCCCATTGCCGGTCGCTATCACATCGACGAAGAGGAAGCCCTGGTGCTAGTGACGGAGTATGAGACCATGACCACCATTGAACGGTTCTGGTTTGCCAACCCGGATATGCGCCTTAGAACCAGTACTGTGCAAAGGTTTGGGGGATTCAATACCGCCACCTACTGTACGGAAATGCGGGTCAAAGAGGAAAACACCGTGTCTGCTTCCCCTGCCCCTGCCTACGAACAATTTTGTGGCTGGTAGCCCCGTTTGGTTCCAGTATGGGGAGCTCGATCGCCCTGCCAAGCCATCTGAGGAATTGGCTAACCCTGAATGGAAGGGCGATAATTGTAATAAATTGTAATATTTGCCAACGATTAGGACCCTTCCCCCTTATTATTTAAACTAACTAATTATCAAGCTCTTCTTTAAGATCACGGAGGTTTACACTTGGCTCTTCCCCTATTGAACTACGCCCCCAAAAGTCAAAATGTGAGGGTAGAAGGTTATGAAGTTGGCTCTGAAGAGAAGCCTGTTGTTTTCACCACGGAAAACATCCTCTCCAGCAGCGATATGGATAACCTAATCGAGGCGGCCTATCGTCAAATCTTTTTCCATGCGTTTAAGTGGGACCGAGAAAAAGTCCTTGAGTCCCAACTGCGTAACGGCCAAATTACTGTACGAGATTTTGTGCGGGGCTTGTTGCTTTCCAACACCTTCCGCAATAGCTTCTACGAAAAGAATAGTAACTACCGCTTCGTTGAGCACTGTGTACAGAAGATTTTAGGGCGGGACGTTTACAGCGAACGGGAAAAAATTGCTTGGTCCATTGTGGTCGCCACCAAGGGCTATCAAGGATTAATTGACGATTTGCTCAACAGCGACGAGTACCTCAACAACTTTGGCTATGACACGGTGCCCTACCAACGTCGTCGCAACCTTCCTGGTCGGGAAGCGGGTGAATTGCCCTTTAACATCAAATCTCCCCGGTACGATGCCTACCACCGTCGCCAATTGGGCTTCCCCCAAATCGTTTGGCAGAACGAAGTGCGTCGCTTTATTCCCCAGGAGAAAAAGCTCACCGCTGGCAATCCGATGAACTTCTTGGGCATGGCCCGCAGTATCAACCCTGCCGCCAACACCATTCCCAAGGTTTCCGCCCAAAATATCAACATCGAAGCTTCTGTGCCCCGTCGCTAGGCACTAAGGTCAGAGGGTTGAAGGATTAGTGCATTCCTAGCGTGGATAGTTACTGATTTTTCCGTCCTGAAAATTAAACTGAAAAATCAAATAATTGTTTCGCTGGGACTGTTTGCTAGTCCCTTTTTTTTGGCTATTTTTGGGGCGAGGATCTGAGTATAAATACTTGATTGAACTATGACGGGAGGGCAATTTAGCGGAAATTGTGAAGTCTTCTAACAATTATGGAACCTCTGCCCATAATCCCAGACTAAAAACCTATACTTGCCCCCAATACCAACTCCTCACCGAACCTAGGGCTTGATGTTGGTTGAGGTAGTAATTTCCCCAGAGTGGAGTCCCCATGATTGCCCCTATTTGCCGTGCTCTGCGTTCCCGCCTTCCCCTCGCCGCCATGCTGATGATTGCCGCCACTGCTACCCCCGCCTTAGCGAATTCCCCCCTCGCCGCCAATTTAACTCCGAATCAACCCCAACCTTTACTGTTGGATGGCGTTCAACTCTTTGCTCCGGTGGGGATTCCCGATGATGATTTTTTGCTTAATGTGACTGATACCCGGGAGGTGGATCCCTTAGACAGTCCTTATCCAGTGCCATGGAGTTGGATTGTACGTACCCAGCAGGATTACGCCGAACAACAACAGTCAGGGTTGCGCTACTACCGCAGTCCGGCTTTGGTGTCTCCCTCTGGACAGTATGCAGCTTACAGTCGCATTGAAGTGCGGGCGGAACCCAATTCCTACGAGTCCAAAGTGTTGGGGGTAATGTTCATTGAAAATTTAGCTACGGGCAAGCTGCAGGTAGTGCGGGCAAACTCCCCTATTGCCAGCTATTTGCAAAGGGTAGGGGAAGATAGCCCAGAAATGGCCGGGGTAATTTCGATTCTTTTGCCAGCTTCTTGGTCCGAGGACGGCGATCGCCTGTTGGCCCGGCAAATGGAAGGGGCATTTAATTCTTCTGACATTAGCGATTATGGCGTTGTTTGGCAAAAAGGTTCCATCCGTACCCTTAGTGCCATGGCCCAGAACACCACGGAATCCAGCGCAACTCTCTTGGGTTGGCATGAGAACAATCCCAGTCAGGTACTTTTTCAAGTAAGCCATTTTGACCAAGAAGAGGATGAAAATTCTTTGGTCAGCGTCGCTTTAGATGGGGAAGTTCAACCAGCGAAAGCTCCTACAGTCATTGCCTACGGGAAACGGATCAGCCGCAGTTGGAGCGGTGTACAATCCATGCGCTAGGAAAGAGCACCGGGGTGGTGGTCTGGAAGCTGAAAAAGCTCAAAGGCTTGGCGGGTGAATTGGCGTAGTTTTTCCCCAATGTCCTGGGCGGGGAGATATTTACCCACCACCTGCCAGTTGTCCACCGTGGAAAGTCTCCAGGCTTGCCCTTGGTGATTTATTCCAACGGTTTCAATGCCAATAATTTTTGGGGATTTTTCCGTGGGATCAGGATGGAAGCGAATTTGCACCAGAATACTGCGGCTCTGGTAACGGGGACTCCAACCCGGTAAATGGAAGCCAATGTCGATGGAGTGGGGGTCCACCTGGGCTTGGGTCTGGCGATCGCCTTGCCAAGGGGCTAGGTCGGCCCTAGCGTCGGGAAATTGAGCCTTAAAGAGGTTCACCACGGCGGCGATTTTGGTAGTAGTAGCGAGTCCAATGGCTTGTTCTGCCGCATTCATTGGCAATGTCTCCTGCTGGAAGGGTAACCGTTGGCCAGGACAGGATTATGGTTAGCCTGGCGGTGGGGGATGGGCACAGGAAATGGGACAATTAATGGCCCAGAATTGATTCCATAGGATAGCAAACCTCCGTGAAAATTTCCGAACAGACCCTTGAGGTGGGACAGTTCCACTGGTTTTACCGCCAGATTCAGCCGCCCCAACCCCCTAACAATCCTCCCGTTGTGCTGTTACACGGTTTACCAAGTCAAAGTTTATGTTGGACTGGGGTAATGCCTCTGTTGGCGGAAAAGGGGTTAACGGCGATCGCCCCGGATTGGTTGGGGTTTGGCTTTTCGGACATCTTGGATAAACGGGATTTTGCTTATACTACGGCGGCCTATGAACAGGCTTTGGGGGAATTTTTTCAGTCTTTAGAATTGGAAAAAATATTCTTAGTAGTGCAGGGATTTTTAGCCACAGCGGGCATCGAATACGCCCTCAATCACCCAGACCAGATTGAACGGCTTGCTATCCTAAATACCCCCGTTGTGCCTCCAGTGTCCTTACCTTGGCCCATGCGCCAATGGGCCATTCCTTTGGTGGGGGATATGGTCACCCAAGATCCGCTAATTATCGACCGCACCTTGGAAGGGGGCAGTGGTTTTGTCATCAGTGACGAAAAACTCGACATTTACCGTAAACCGTGGCTAAAAACTTCCGCCGCCGGTCGGGCTTTAATGGCTGTCACTAAGAATTTGCCCACCACTAATGCTCTGACAAAAATTGGCGATCGCCTACGCACAGAATGGCAAAAACCCACCTGCTTTATCTGGGGAACGGCGGATAAATGGTTATCGGTGGAACCCATTGAACAGTTAGTCCAGGGAGTTAGTCATCTAGAATTAATCAAATTATCGGAAGCAAAACACTATCCCCAGGAGCATTTTCCCCAGGAAGTCGGGACAGCCCTACAGACCTTTTTCCGTAAACAAATTGCTTAAAAAGCAAAGAACTTTTGCCGGGGATTAAAAGTTTCCTTTTCCCGAACTCTACGGTAAAGCTCCAATTCCTCTGGGCTGGGTTCCGGGGGAATTTCCACCCGAATTTCCACTAACTGGTCTCCCCGATCGCCTTGGTTGTTGGGAAAGCCCTTTTTGGCCAAACGTAGTTTTTGACCATTTTTTAAACCCGCTGGCACAGTCATTTTCACCAGGCCGTCAATGGTCATCACCTCAATAGCGCCCCCCAAAATGGCTTCACTGGGAGTCACGGGCACCTGGCAAGCAATGTCCGTCCCCTGGAGAGTAAATAACGGGTGGGGAGAAAGGTTGATTTTTAGATATAGATCGCCCCCATTAATGCCCTGTTGCTTGAGGCGAATCCGTTGCCCATCCCCCATGCCCCCAGGCATTTCCACCTCCAAAGAACGGCCATCTTCCAAACGAATTCTTTCCTTGCCTCCCCGGTAGGCTTTTTCCAACGGCAGGGTCAAATTGGCTTCCACATCCCTGGGCACAGGGCGGGCGGGGGACACCACTTTCGTGCGTCTAGTTTCACTAAAATCTTGCCATGACTGCGCCGGCTGACGGGTTCCAGTGCGCCCAGTGGGGGTACGAACTTGGCCATTGACACTTGTTCCGTTAGGCGATCGCCCACCGTTACTATTGGGGCTAAAACGACTGGTGGGGGGACGGCGGAATCGGCCAAATAAACGACCATCTAATTCCCGGCGCTTGGTTTCATCGGAAAGGACATCGTAGGCTTCGTTAATATCTTTAAATTTCTCTTCCGCTGTTTTATCGTTGGGGTTAACATCAGGATGATACTGACGAGCTAGCTTCCGAAAAGACTTTTTAATCTCTTCAGCGGTGGCATTGCGGGGAACTCCCAAAATTTGATAATAATTCCGCACTTGTTCCATAGGGTTGCCAGAAAATACTCGCTCAATCCACTCAAACTAACTCAGGTCGAGGTTACGGGGGTAAATCATCAACGGTTTTTACCGTCTTTGGTCAACGAACTTTTGACATTAGAACCAATCATCATCGTCATCATCCCAACCGTTTTGTAATGGGGCATTGCGACCGGGCTGGGCAGGCCGTTCCCCATAGCGGCCATTGCCTCCCCGACCAGAACGACTGGGGGCATTTTCCCGATAATCGTAATCCTTCTGGCGATCGCCTCTGGAGTAATCATCCTGGGGGCTAGAACGGCGATCGTCGTAGGTACCCCCTAAACTCTCTCCTTGGTAAGGTCGTTGTCTGGTGACCCTGGACTGGTCCCAATCAGCATAGGCGGTGGAACGGTAATCTTTGCTCAAGGAAGGGCCCCGGCCAGCGCCAGCCCTGGGCATGGGTGCCTCTCGACGGGAAGGGGCGTTGTAGTTGTAATCGTCATAGCGACCGTAGTCATTACCTCCCCGATAATCATCCCTGGGAGCAGGGCGACGGTTGTAGTAATCATCATCGTCATCGAAATCGCCGGTGAAGGTTTTCTTAATCGCTTCGAAAAAGCCTTCTTCCTTGTCGTCATACTGCAGACGCACTTCCCGATTTAACTCGTACAACACATCCTGCAAATCTGCCTGGGCCCGGTCTAACCGACGCTCATCATCTTTTTCCAGACTGTCTAAAATTTCACTGCACAACGCATCCACTTGACGACGGTAGGACACGGTGAACGCACTGCCGAAATCCAGGGTAACTTCCTTGAGCCGCCGTTGAGCCTGATCCGTTAATGCCTTAGCACTGTTGCGTTTTTCAATGCGTTCCCGCCGTTCCCGGTCCTGGGCGGCAAAGGTTTCCGCCTCTTGGATCATGCGATTGACTTCCCCTTCACTGAGGATGGAAGCCCCTTGGACTGTAATGCTTTGCTCCCGGCCGGTGGTTTTGTCCCTCGCGGTCACCTGCAAAATACCGTTGGCGTCAATGTCGAAGGACACTTGCACCTGGGGTACTCCCCTGGGAGCCGGCGGAATACCGCTCAGTTTGAAACGGCCGAGGGAAATATTATCGCTGGCCATTTCCCGTTCCCCTTGGAGCACGTGGATTTCCACTACGGTTTGATTATTTTCCCCGGTGGAAAAAATGTCCGATTTCCGCACTGGAATGGTGGTGTTGCGGGGCAATAATTTTTTCATTACGCCGCCAATGGTTTCCAACCCAAAGGAAAGGGGGGTTACATCCAGCAGTAAGATATCTTTCACTTCCCCGTCCAAAATGCCCGCCTGGATTGCCGCTCCGATCGCCACTACTTCATCGGGGTTGACGTTTTCGTTGGGTTCCCGGTCAATGAAACTACGGACAAGGCCTTTGACCATGGGCATACGGGTGCCACCTCCCACTAGCACCACTTCATCGATTTGTACCGGACTCAAGCCCGCATCTTTCAGCACCCGTTTAACGGGTCTTTGCAGACGAGTAACTAAATCTCCACATAAATCTTCAAATTCCGAACGGCTTAACTGAGTTTCCAAATGCTTGGGACCATCTTCCGTAGCGGTGATGAAGGGTAAATTAATTTCCGTAGTGCCGACCCCAGAAAGTTCAATTTTGGCCTTTTCCGCCGCTTCGGTTAACCTCTGTAAAGCCTGGCGATCCTGCCGTAAATCCACTTTCTCCGCTTCTAAAAACTTTTCTGCTAGCCAATCCACAATGCGGCGATCGAAATCGTTGCCCCCCAACTGGGTATCACCGCTGGTGGCCTTAACTTCAAAAATGCCATCCCCCACTTCCAACACAGAAACATCAAAGGTGCCGCCCCCTAGGTCAAACACCAAGATTTTTTGTATCCGCCCCTGGTCTAAGCCGTAGGCCAAGGAAGCGGCTGTGGGTTCGTTGATAATCCGTAGCACTTCCAGCCCGGCAATTTTCCCCGCATCTCTAGTGGCTTGCCGTTGGGAATCATTAAAGTAGGCAGGCACAGTAATCACAGCTCCGGTGACTTTTTCCCCCAGGTAGCGGCTGGCTTCTTCGGCCAACTTCCGCAAAATCATGGCGGAAATTTCTTCCGGGGCAAAGTCTTTTTTCAGCCGGGGACAACGCACTTTAATGTTATCCCGGTCATCCCGCCGGATGGTGTAGGCTACTCGTTTAGATTCTGGAGTTAAATCAGCGTAACGCCTCCCCATAAAACGTTTGACGCCATAGAAAGTATTTTGGGGATTGAGCACCGCTTGCCGCCGGCCCATCTGACCCACCACCAATTCCCCTTCTTTGTTGAACCCCACCACGGAGGGGGTAGTACGCATCCCTTCCGCATTGGCGATGACAATGGGTTTGCCGCCTTCCATGACGGCCACAACTGAATTGGTAGTTCCAAGGTCAATTCCGACGACTTTTCCCATGTTGTTTTCTTTGCTCCCAAAATTTGCAGAGCGGTTAATACTCGTTAACACTAGGCACTTGCCCAACCATTATAGGAGTTTGGGGCGGGACCCTGGGCAAACTTCAACCTAGACCATAAAACCCCAACCAATGGGCCAGGATTTTACAGACAAATTAGCAGATTGGGGAACGATATTAATTCAACCTAGGCGATCGCCGCTACGGGAATGCGGAGATGATCATAGAGGGGGAAACCAGCACAGAGTTCACTGACCCGGCGCAGACAATCCGCTTTTACGCCTTCATCTTCCGGGGACAACAGGCGATCGACAATGATGTTGGCAATGGTGCGGAATTCGTCTTCCTGCATACCCCGGGTGGTCATGGCAGGGGAGCCCAGGCGCAAACCACTGGTGACAAAGGGAGATTCGGGGTCAAAGGGCACCGTGTTTTTGTTGGCGGTGATGTTGATTTCTCCCAACAGTTGATCGCCCACTTTGCCGGTCATGGCGATGGAGCGCAGGTCTACCAACATTAAATGGTTATCGGTGCCGCCGGATACCAGGTCAAAGCCCCGTTTTTGTAACTGGTCGGCCATGGCTTGGGCGTTGGCGATTACCTGGCCAGAATAAACCTTAAATTCTGGTTTCAGCGCTTCCCCAAAGGCCACCGCTTTAGCGGCAATGACGTGCTCCAAAGGGCCGCCCTGGGTGCCAGGAAAGACAGACTTGTCGAACTTTTTGCCTAATTCCTCATTATTGGTCATGATCAAACCACCCCGGGGACCCCGCAGGGTTTTATGGGTGGTGGTGGTGACCACGTCACAATAGGGCAGGGGGCTGGGATGGTGTCCTGAAGCCACTAAACCGGCAATGTGGGCAATGTCTGCCATTAGGTATGCTCCCACTTCGTCGGCGATCGCCCGGAATTTATCGAACTCGATTTGTCGGGGATAGGCAGAGTAGCCACAAATCAACAGTTTGGGTTTAACTTCAAGAGCCTGTTGGCGGATTTTGTCGTAATCTAACCGACCCGTTTCCTTTTCCACACCGTAGTGGGCCACTTCGAACCATTTACCAGAAACGTTGACAGGGGAACCGTGGGTTAAATGGCCGCCGTGGGAAAGGTCCATGCCCATAATGGTGTCGCCGGGCTGGAGCAGGGTTAAAAATACGGCAAAATTGGCCTGGGCACCGGAGTGGGGTTGGACGTTGGCGTGGGCAGCCCCAAATAACTCTTTGACTCGACTGATGGCTAGCGTTTCCGCCTGGTCTACAAATTCACAACCGCCGTAGTAGCGTTTACCGGGCAGACCTTCGGCATATTTATTGGTTAAGACGGAACCCTGGGCCGCCATCACCGCCGCTGAGGTGAAATTCTCGCTGGCAATTAGTTCAATGTGGGTGCGTTGCCGTTGCAATTCCCGGTCAATGATGGCCGCAAGGGCGGGGTCGCTGGTGGCTAAAAAATCGAGGTTGGTTTGATTCACGTCTTATCTTCCTGTAAACAGTGCTAGGGGCGGAAAGCACCGCGCTTCTTGAGTATTTATTAAGTTTATCGGAAAACCGGGTCTAAAACCCCGTCTTTCAGAGTGTGATATCTACAAAGCCACCTGTTACGGAGCGTGAAGCAGTTGTGACACTGAGTTGTCAAAAGATATTCGAGATCCGGACAATGAAGTCTACCTGAGTACAGTTTCCGTCTGGGAAGAAATTGTCAAGAGTTTCAAGAAAGTAATGAGAGGCGCCAGTTGTGTAGTGGTTCTATGTTACCATTGACCCTGAATTTGGCAAATATTGCCATGGTGATATCCACCATGTAGGCTGACCTGGAGACAACTTTCGTGCGGCGATGAAATCTAGCAAACCAATGGCGATTATCTGAGTTGTTTCTCTCAATTCCTACTGTTTCTCTTTTGCTAATCCCATGAAACACATCGGGATGTTCATCCAGTAGTTGTTGATAGGGCCTCCAGTTATCGGTGTAGTACACGGTAACTTTCCACTTTACCAGTCTCTCCAGCAAACGACTCAGGGTTTGACTATCACGATCAATCAACTGAATGGTGAAAAGCCCAGTGGTTTTTACTATATCCAAATTTCATACAAAAGCAACCTAAATAGCTCAGAGATACTATTTATGTCCTGGCTCTCATCTTTTTTGAATTTTCACTACATAGATAACACTGATAACAGTACCTTTGCTTTATTCTACCTACGATAATAGAAGAGCGATAACTTCGGCAGTGCAAAACTCCGGTTTGAATTACAAAGCATAGTTCAAAAATTAACCGAAGAATTAAAGCTCTCGCGTGGATTCCATTGAATAGCTCCCTGTCCCGTGACCCACAATTGACCTCGATATTTTCCTATTGCTTGCTCCAAATCTTTGCTTACATAAGGTGCAATGGCGATCGCCGTGGGAGGTCGTAAACTATCCAACCAACTGTAGGGAAAAAACTGACCAACCCAGATGATAATTTGGGGTCGTTGATCCAGCGGCAACTTCAAAGCAGTTTGATCTTTCTGGGGAACTTGTAGAAAAATCCACCAGCGTTTTTGAGCAAATTCCAGTTGCAAAATCCCTGGGCTGATGGCTACCCAACTCAGATGGGCGCAGGAAGGCGGTAGCGGTTGACCAATTATGGCGGGGGTGATGGTTAGTTTACAGTCAACTTGATTAATGCCCTTTTGAGCTAGGAAGGGAGCTAACAATCTTGGTGTAGATTGATCCTCCGCCCTAGTAATGGTGGTTACTGCGCCTGGACTCTGGGCCACAATGACAGGAAATTCTTTACTATCAAAAATGGTCAATTCCACCCTAGTTTGCAGGCTAAAAATCAGGGGTAAAATAATGGTGCCCAGTAAAAATGTGGCAACCCAACCCCAACGCCGTCGCCACCAGGGAAAGGCCCAGATCAAACAAAAAGCGCCGTACATTATGACCACTTGTCCTAAGCCCACTTCCCCCACTGCCACGGTGGGTAATTGTTGAAATTGGTCGGCGATCGCCATTAACCAACGGGCAGGGAAAGCTAGCAACCAACCAGTGGCACTACCCAGGGGGGGAAAAATGAGCGCACATAGGGCACTGACCATTCCCCCCAAGCTCAACAGGGTTAACAAAGGGGTAATTAGAATATTAAGGGGTAAGGCAGCAGGGATAAAATAGCCAAATTGTTGCAGAAGTATGGGTGTAGTCCAAACACTTGCTGCTAAGGGCACTGCTATCACGCCGGCAATTTTTCCTGGCAAAAAATCCAGCCGTTGCTGTAAGGGAGGCACCATCACCACAATGCCTAAAGTGGCTAAAAAACTGAGTTGAAAGCCCAACGCTTGGCTCCAGACGGGGTTAACCAATAGCATCACTGTGGCAATGAGCAATAACGCCCCCACGGTGTTTAATTTTTCTTCGCTGGCCAGGGCCGCCATTACCCCCACCCAGAGTAAACTAGCCCGAATTACTGAAGGTTCCAGCCCTGTTAAGCCCAGGTAAAATGCCAGGGTAATTAGCCCGACGGCGATCGCCAATTTAGAACTGACACCGGCCTTTTTGCCCAGGAGCAATACAGTCCCCACCAGTAGGGAAACTTGATAACCAGAGGCGGCCAGGAAATGGGAAAGCCCCACCGCTTGGAAAAGATTGCGTAATTCCGTGGGCAAATTAACCGATTTGGCGCCTAAGACAATGGAACTAATTAGCAAGCCGGGCCATTGCCCTTGCCCCTGGACTGGTAACCAGGCTGTCTGGGCGTTGACAATTCTTTGTCGCAGGGGATTGAGACCGCAAAAATTTTCCCCCACTAGAGTCGCCGTTTCTCCTCTTAACCCGGCAAAAATACCCTGACGGGCCAAATATTGAGCAAAATTAAAGGCCCCCGGATTCTGGGGGGTACTGGGACGGTACAGCAAACCTGTAACCCGTATTTGCTGGCATTGTTGCCAGGGTTGTTCTCCCATGGGCAAAGTCAGGTAAACAGTGCCAGAACGGGGCCGAAATTCTTTTTCGGGCGGCCGTTGCAGCTGCTCTACCTTGAGCCAAAATTGTTGTTGCCCTTGGGCGTTTTCTCTCCCTCCAGCCTTCAATGTACCGATCGCCGTGATGGTCTGAAAGCTTTTGGCCGGAGGATCTAGAAGGCGGCTAATGTCAGTTAAACCAGGCTGGGGAATGCGCCAAAGGGCGTAATAACTGGCCAGCAACGCAATTATTCCCGCCAGTAACCATTGCCATCTAGTCGGGCCCCGTCGCCAAACTAAGGGCAGAAAAATAATGGCGATCGCCGTAGCAAAAAACCACAGCCCAGCCAGCACAATCAATTGATTAAGATTGAAAAAATCAACATCAAGCCCCGTCCCCAACAATCCCAGAATAAAGCTGAGACAAATCAAGGCCAGGGGATGGAAACGCATCAGTTTAACTCCACATCAAGTATCCGAAAATTTTCCTGACAAGGGGAAGTAAGGAGAGACAACTTTTTACAGTGGTTACGGTATTTGGGGGTCACAGTAAAACCCTGGCAAAATAATTGTTATAACAGTTTTATCGGTATCAAGGTGATTCAAAATTTACTGTATCAATAGCTGAAGCTTAAGGAACCATCATCAGTACTATAGCATGGGAGAGTTTCAAATAGATAATGATATGGCATGATAGAGAATATTAGGTAATGAGATTTTACAAAGATACCTACACACTGTCACTGTACTCAATGTGGTCATGGGAATGTTGTCAAAAATGGCTTTGTCAAGGGTAAGCAACGATTCAAGTGTAAGAGTTGCCAATATCAATTCACCAATCTCTCCAAGGAAAAAGGTAAACCTCTCTGGATGAAACTAGAAGCGGTCTTACTGTACATGAGTTGTATGTCAATGAATGCTACAGCAAAACTATTGGGAGTTTCTACTCAGTCAGTGCTCAACTGGATTAGGGATTTTGGCGAAGCAAACTACGAGAAACCGGCTCCAGACTCAGCAATCGTAGTGGAATTAGACGAACTGTGGCATTTTCTTCTGACTGGAGGCCCTATCAATAACTGCTGAAGAACATCGCGATACGTTTCATGGGATTAGCAAAAGAGAAACAGTAGGAATTGAGAGAAACAACTCAGATAATCGCCATTGATTTGTTAGATTTCATCGCCGCACGAAAGTCGTCTCCAGGTCAGCCCACATGGTTGATATCACCACGGCAATATTTGCCAAACTCAAGGTCAATGCTAGCATAGAACCACTACACAACTGGCGCTTTTCATTACTTTCTTGAAACTCTCTAAATTCCCGGCAAGGAACAGGGAAAAACTGAATGAGGGCAAACTTTATCCCCGCTAAGAAAGCTCTTAGGTATTTTACCGAAAACCGTCGTAAAGCTTCTGGTTTGAGCCATGGGTAATATGGTATGTCAACGTTTAAATATCTGACCATGGCCCGTCAGCAAACTGCAAATGGAGCCCAGTCTCCTCGGAGTAAAAAAATTTTTGTATAATTCCGGGAACGGTATTTCTCCTTACTCCGCCTGAATGGTCAAGTCAACCCCTTCTCCTCTCCTCTCCGTTGCAATTCGTGCGGCTACAGTGGAAGATATTCCGCCCCTGGCCAATCTCCTAATTAAAAGTTTCCATCCCCCCCAAAACTGGTTGATGTGGAGCTATCCTTTTTTGCGCCTGGGCATCACAGAAGATCTGAGGCTACGCATGCGCCATGGCGATAATGCCTACCATTGCCTCATTGCGGTTAATTCAGATAACGGAGAAATACTTGGCACCGCTGAAGTTTCCCTCAAACACTGGTTCACCCGCCCCAAAACCACTGCCTACATTTCTAACCTAGCCGTGAGCCCCCAACATCGCCGCCTAGGGATCGCCAAGCAATTAATCCAAAAATGTGAATCCATTGCCGACCAGTGGCAGTGCCGTCGCCTTAGTCTCCATGTGATGGAAAATAATTTGGGCGCCCAAAATCTCTACCAAACCTTGGGATTCATTTATCAAGAAGCAGAATGGAGTTGGCGGGCTTGGCTATGGCAGAAACCCCGACGGTTACTATGGGAAAAGATTCTGACCACGGAAATTCTTTGTCCTACCCCTGTCCACCAAACCTCCTAATGACTTCCGCCGAAGCCTTACTGGAGCAGATCCAAAACAAACAATCCCTAGTGATCAACCCCCGTCGTCGCAATGGGGTTATTTTAGTGAAGCCCTACCATGCTGAATTTGCTGGGCCAGGGGCGTTCGTGGGAGGAGATTTAGACCAAGATGTGACCTTTTGTTACCCGGTGGGTAACCTTGCTTGGTTAACTCCTCCATCCTCCGCAGAGCAAATCAAGGCTTATCTAATTCGCCGACAGTGGACTGTGTTAATCAAACAAATTGTTGATAATCCCATCGCCATGGAAAGGGCCCAGGTGATTTTAAATCAGCTAGAAAATTGGTTTGATGATGCCACGGTGGCGCTTTTGCCGGATTCTGCGGTGGCAACTTTAGTGGGGGTTTTACCTTCTACGGTACGGAGTGCCCGCACCAATGCAACAGTGTTTTAGCTCCTTTTCAGCCTGAGACAGTTTATTTGCTTGCCTGTCAATGGAAATAATGATGATGATTTCCCGATTATTAGGATTAGGCCGTTGCCCAAAATGTTGGTCGGTCAACAAAATCTCTGACCTATAAATGTTAATCAACTGGATAACTTTTCCCGGAGTATTAGGTATAGTTTGCTGGCAAATATTTTTTGAGCAACAACTAAAAGTTAAGTAAAGGTTAAGGATCCGTTAAGCAAAGTTTAATGGTGCGGGTCACTTATAAAAATATTTTATGAATAACATCGTAGCAGATATGCAATTACCAAACTTGGGGCGGAATTCTAGAGGGAGCGATGGCTCAAACTAGGTAAATTGGTCAGCCAAAGCCCTTCTCTGTCGAGATTATACGTTTTTTGCATAGCTTTTAGTCGGTGCCCTTGGAATTGTTCAAAATAGGTGCTAGAATTCTCACTGAGGAATTTCTTGGTCTTCGCTGATCAAGAATCAGGTCAATAATCCAAGTTTCAACTGCTATTCAATTTATCGGTTGTGCCTGGCTTGATTAATGTAATCGGTGTGAGGATCCCTTTGTTATGAATAAGTTGACCAGTCATTTACTGAAATTATTTCCGTTGGCCCTAGGTAGCTCCTTGGCTATTGTTCCCGGCGCCATGGCCCAGTCCACAGGTGAATTGGCCACCCCTGGAGATTTCCCTAGAATTAGTAATCAGGGTGACAGTCTGGAACTGATGCGTCGTCGTCAGAATGCCGGTACCTTCAATGCGGCTACCCCAGATATCACCGACATGTCCCAGGTAACTAGTGTGTCCGAGTTGCGGGATGTGCAACCCACCGCCTGGGCCTATGAAGCATTAAAAAGTTTAGTAGAACGCTACGGTTGTATTGTTGGTTATCCTGACCGGACTTTCCGCGGCGATCGGGCCCTTTCCCGTTGGGAATTTGCCGCTGGTTTGAATGCTTGTATGAACGTGATGGAACGTTTAATCCAGGAGAATGTAGCGGTCCTACGGGAGGATATTGATAAACTCAAGCGCTTGATGCAAGAGTTTGAAGCGGAATTGGCTGCCCTTGGCGCTCGCATTGATAACCTGGAAGTCCGCACTTCTTTCCTGGAAGACCATCAATTTTCCACTACCACCAAGCTGAACGGGGTCGCCGTTTTTGCCTTGGTTGACCAGTGGGGCGGTGATAAAGCCGTGGATTGGCGGCAACAGGACAACATTGACAACTTCGGCGCTGCCGCTCCGGCTCCGGTAGAAGAGAATGCCACCCTCTCCAGTCGGGTTCGTTTAAACTTTGACACTAGTTTTACTGGTAAGGACTTACTACGTACCCGTTTGCAGGCTGGTAGTGTGCCCAACTTGTCTGGCCCCACTGGCACCAACATGGCCCGTCTTTCCTTTGACGGTTCCAGCCCGGACAATAACGTTGACATTAACAAGTTGTTCTATCGCTTCCCCATGGGTAACCTTACCACCTGGATTGGGGGGGTCGGCTTGGCTCTGGATGACGTATTTAAAACCTACAATCCCTACCTAGAGAGTGGTGATACCGGGGCGGTGAGTCGCTTTAGCCGCTATAATCCCTTTGTAAACCGGGGTCCTGAGGGGACTGGTGGAGCTTTGCGTTATAAATTCAATGACGTTTTCACCGTCAGTGCTGCTTACTTGGCTGACACCGCCCAGGCTAGCACCCCCTCCGATGATGTTTTCACTAGTGGAGGCAATACCTTCCGTAGTGGTAATGGCTTCTTTAATGGCAGCTATAGCACTGGGATTCAATTTGACATCAAGCCAGTCGACAACTTCAGCTTTGGTATTTCTTACTTGCACAAATACTACAGCCAAGGGGATGTTAACCTGACCGGCAGCACCGGTAGCCGCATTGCTAGTAATCCCTTTTACCAGGCGGCTACCACCATGGATACCTATAACCTCCAAGCTACCTGGCAGATCACCGACAAGTTTAATCTTTCCGGTTGGTTTGGTTACGCCAATGCCACGGCCCAAGGTTTCAACACCGGTGGTAATCCCCAAAACCGTGATGGTTTAGGCGCTGACCTCTGGACGTGGAATGCAGCTCTGTCCGTCATTGATGTGTTCAAAGAGGGGGCGGTGTTGTCCCTGAGTGGTGGTTTGATGCCCTATGCTCCCTACGTTGGTAGCTTGAGCGGCGATCGCATTAGCAATGACCGCAACTCCCCCTATATCATCGAGGCTCAATACCAGTTCCCTGTGAACAAAAACATCCAAATTACCCCTGGTGCTTACGTAATTCTTAGCCCCGAAGCCAACAGCAACAACAGTGCCATTTGGGTTGGTGTACTCCGCACCACCTTCAAGTTCTAGCAAGTTCTAGGAACTTTGTTGGGGTAAAACCAATACTCACACCAGTAACTTCCAGATATTTAGCCCCCACTTTATTGCTGGGGGTTTTTTCAATACTAATCTCGGCGATCGCCTGCTGGTGGGATGAAAAACTCCATATCCGGCAAAACTATTTAGACGGTACAGTTCGTCGGTTAGGATTATTTAGGGATGATGGTAGTCGGAAAAATTCTTAGATAAACCCTAGTTTTACCCCCGATCGCCAAGGTCAACCTGGTTAACCTGCAAAAATTAATCGCCATGAGCCAATCTAAAGAAAATTATCATTTATTGTTGGTGGACGACGATCCCAATCTACTCCTTTTGGTCAAGGATTATTTGGAATATCAGGGTTACCAAGTCACCACCGCTGGGAACGGTCGTGAAGCTCTGGACCTGCTGACAACTACAGTGCCCGATATGATTGTTTGTGACATCATGATGCCGGAGATGGATGGCTACGCCTTCATCGAGCAGGTGCGCCAAAACCCGGATATTAGTTGGATTCCGGTGATGTTTCTTTCTGCCAAAGGCCAAAGCCACAATCGGGTGAAAGGACTCAACGTGGGAGCGGATATTTATATGGCTAAACCCTTTGAACCGGAGGAACTGGCCGCCCAAGTGCAATCTTGTCTCCGTCAAGCTGATCGCCTATTGCAACACAATAATCATCCCCTGGAAGACAATGCTCGGGTGCAGGTGGCCAGGGACGTGGAACTCACCCCCACTGAAACCAAGGTGATTCAATTGGTAGCCCAGGGATTGGCCAACCGGGAAATTGCCGACCACTTAAAAGTCAGTCAGCGCACTGTCGAAAGTCATGTGTCGAATATGTTAAACAAGACAGGATTACACAACCGCACCGAGTTAGCCCGTTGGGCGATCCAAAAAAGTATTGCTTGAGGTTCTTTGCCACTGGTTTTCTAGTGGGCCAGCACCAATTAGAAAAACAACATATTCATGAACTACTTTTCCTGTTCCCTGCCGAAAAGTCTGGGTCTAATTTGTGCCAGCTTGCTGAGTCTCCCGGCCCTGGCCCTGCCGGTCTGGGCTGGCTCCTTGGAATATTGGAAATTTGATCTGCGAGATAGTCGTCTGGACATCATTACCGATGAAGATGTCAGACCCCAGGTAAATGTGCTGCGAAACCCCACCAGGGTGGTGGTGGATTTACCAGGTATCGAACACCGGGGCCCTACCATTTATAAGCCCCTTACCCAGTATGTTAAAGAAGCAAGGGTTGGTCGATGGAATAATAATTCGACTCGCATTGTCTTGGAATTGACGGAACCTTTCACGGTCAAGCCCTGGGAAGTGCAGGTGCGGGGGTTAGCACCCAATCGTTGGTATGCCCGGCTACCCACCATCCTCCAACCTTCGGAATATAGTTTGCCCCAGGAAACGGTGGCGGTTAATGTGCCAGCCCCAGCCCCCAGGCCCCTACGACGTTTTACGGTGGTTCTAGATGCGGGCCATGGCGGTCAGGATCCAGGGGCGATCGGGCAACGGGGCATCCGAGAAAAGGATGTGGTGTTGGCCATTACCAGGGGGGTGGCTAGGGAGTTGGAAAAACAGGGCATTGAAGTGGTGATGACCCGTAACAGTGATATATTTGTTTCTCTGCAGGGTCGGGTGCAGAGGGCAGCGGCAGCCCGGGCGGACATTTTTGTTAGTATCCATGCGAACTCCATTGGGTTGGGGCGGCCGGAAGTCAATGGGGTGGAAACCTATTATTTCCAAACGGGGCGTTCCTTAGCCCAAACCATTCATCGCAGTATCCTACAACGGCTTAATGTACGCGATCGCCGGGTGCGCCAGGCTAGATTTTATGTGTTGCGCCGTACTTCCATGCCTTCTACCCTAGTGGAGGTGGGTTTTGTCACGGGGAGTCAAGATAGTCGCAATCTTAGTAATCCCCGCTTTCAACAGCAAATGGCTGAGGCGATCGCCGCCGGTATCGTACAGTATTTGAAGTAAGTTCACCCCCCGACCACAGTCGAATGTTTTCCCCCGACCCCGTACTTCCCGACGACGGCCAACATCCCTGGCGTTACCGACTAGACCAGTTCACCAAGGAGGAACAAACCGCCCTAGGGGCCTTGGCCTGGGCGTTTTATCAACAATGGCCAGCCAAAGAACAGTATTTAGGTTTGGACCTCCATCCCCAAGCCCATTTCATTAGCTGTGCTCCCCAGGCGATCGCCCAACTCAATGACCAGGTGAACGGCCGCATCCAAGAAATGGTGGGAATTTTGTACGGTTATGACCCGAGAACAGAAGTGGCCATTTTTGTTATTGGCCCCACCCAATTCAAACTGCTCTTTTTCCAACCAATTCCCGACCCCGCCAGTTGTTTTGCCGCATTGGGACTGACCATTGAGGAACTCAAACACAGGCTGGAAAAGACCCTCCAGGAAAAACTAGCCTAGGGACTAGTGGACTCAATCAATTCTAGGTTGGCGCCTGGGTTGATAAATGTTTGATTATTGCCCCCGGCATTGCGGCACACAGCACCACTGTCCGATTGAAATACGGTGAAGCGGTCATTGACTTGGCATAGTTTGATGGACTCACTACCTGCCATCTCAGCAATGGCTTTGCGGTTCGGAGCCACCCCATCGCTAATTTTGAAGTAGGTAAAGGCACTGTCGGAGTAAACAACGCACTCCCCTGGTTCCACCACCCACCAACCTTCACTCACCCAAATCCCATTGGGATTTTCGTAGCCCTGGGCCATGAATAAGTTGGTGTTGAGATAATTGCAGCTTTTTCCGGCGATCGCCGGGGTTGGGGCAAAAACACTGCCTACCAAGACGGATCCTAGTACCATCACCGCCGCAGACCATAACCCTTTATTAACCATAAAAACTCCTCAAACCACAGAAATTGTTAACGCCAATCTTACTAGAACTAGGCTGGCTTTGCCCACGGCTAGGGATGGGGTTACCCTGGAGATAAATAGTTTTTCGGTATTAAACTAAACAGGCCGTAACGGACAATACGGAAATTGTCGCTCCCAAAACACAAAATAGTCACCACATCGACATAATTGACGGCGATCGCCTAAATTACTAGAGTTGAGGCCAGTTTTGCCGTTGCCTTTTTTTCTTTTGTGTGAGGAGTCAGCATGATGTCGTTTAACCCCCAGATTGTGACGAGGGATGTTTTCTATCCCCAAGGCACATTGAGTGCCGCTGTCACCCAAGCTTTCCAAGCTGATTTAGCAAGCTGGTTAGCCACTACCTCCAGTCCGGTGGTGGTGATTGATTTCAGCCAGGTGGACTTCCTTGACAGCGCTATTTTGCTGGTCTTGGTTAACACCTACAAAGAACTCCAAAGCCACAAGAGAACCTTGCTGTTAAGTGGGGTTTCCCCAGAACTGAAAATCATTTTTGAGTTGACCCAACTAAATCGAGTTTTTCCCATCTATAGCAACCCGGAAGTCGCCCTGGCCAACGGGGAAAAACCTGCCCTGGCCGCCTAGAACTTCGGAACTAATAAGAGAAGCTGGATTTGCCTCCCTGGTCAATTTTTATCAGGGTCGCTGGGGTTGCATGGACTTTGGGGACTAAAATCTAGGTAATCCGCCCGGTTCATTGTTATTTTTTTGCCATCGTGTCTTCCCCGAAAAGCAAAGCCATCACTGTTCGTCCCACTCCCCCCCTGTGCCCGAGATTAGCTGCAGAGGAAAAGTTTAAGCAAGAAAAACTCCACGATACGGAGCTACTGTTGCAGGATATGTTTATTCGGGAGGAAGCCACCGTTAAATTGATTTTTGACTCCCTCTACGACATTGGTGCCATCAATATAATCAATAAAAAGTTTCCCTTCCCCCCCCTCAATCGCTTTCTGAAGTCCATTGTTGGGGTACCAAAGCCCATTGCCAAAATATTGCTATTTCGTTGGTTTGTGGCCAATTGCCCTAGCTTGCTCACTAATTGGCTCCACAGTAAAGTCCGCTTCAAGTAGGGGAACAGTGTAGTTATGGTAGGTTCGGGGCAATGTGAACAACTACGGTGCGGCAGACCAGGGCATTGGGCCCTATTGCTTCTGTTGTCGACTTCCAGTCCCATGGTTTTCTCCTTGGACCCTGGTTGGGCCCAATCTCCAACCTTGCCGCCCCCAGATGATATTCCCGAAGAAATTTTACGCACGGAAATCATCCTTGAAGGGCGATCGCCAGTGGATGGAGAACCCTTGACCGCAACAGAATACACGGAATTAATGGAAGCCCTAGCAGAAAATCCTAATCCGCCCCAACTTAGTCCCAGAATTCGCCATCTGGTGTTTTTGTTGAGGGTGAGGAAATTTTTTCGGACTTTGATTCCTTTTTTGTGACTTTTGGTTTCCCTGACAAGGGCATAGCTAGCCCAATTAGCAATGAAAGACCCAATCGCAGCAAGCTGCGGGGTATCTAGATAGGAAAAAGGGTCATCTGTTGTACACGAGCCTTCTCCTTTTCATCTCCTTGTTCTTGAAT
>NZ_CP019225.1:920354-1018316 GCF_010222815.1 Synechocystis sp. CACIAM 05
TCACTTGCTAAGCTCTCTTTCGTTTAATCAGATCGTCGGCAGTTTAGGCCCAGGAGAGACAAAATTCGGGCTTAGGATCCCCTCAAAAAATTTAGCTGCCCTAACTGAAAGAGTAACATTGCCACTACAAGTCTCTGGTTTTGGCCCCGGTCATGGGGGAGGCAAATAGAACTTTTGCTTGCCTAATTTATCAGAAGCAAAGCCTAGGGCCATTGATCATTTTGCCTAGGGAAACGAGATTATTCCCGGGCCCAGTCACAATAAAAAATTGGCTAAAATCCCTATTAGAGCGACTAGGTTTTACAATTCCCGTTGTGAGAGTTGTTAGAATAGTTCCGCCTAAAGCAATCAGAGCAGAACTTTTTCCCTTTGGCTAAATTTTTCCCAATTCCACTGCATTTGCCAAAGACAAGAGCAGTTCCCCGTTAATGAATGGTATTCACCGTTGGCTTTTCCGTTTAAGCATTATCATCCAGTTGCTCTGGGATTCGGCGCCGGTAACTGGAACCCAGGTGGTGCGGATCGGAGTTTATGAAAATCAACCAAAGATTTTTCTCAATGATCAAAATAGGCCAGTGGGCTTTTGGATTGACGTAATCGAGGCGATCGCCGCTGCGGAGAATTGGCAAATTGAATACCATCTTTGTGAATGGCAAGCCTGTTTGCAAAAGCTAGAGGCAGGGAAAATAGATTTAATGCCCGACGTAGCGGTTAATCCTGAAAGAGTAAAAAAGTTTCAATTTAATCAAGAAGTAGTTCTAAACAGTTGGTCAATTATTTATGCTGCAAACAATGCCAATATCAATTCTATTATTGATCTAGAAGGAAAAAGAATCGTAGTTTTAAAAAATAGTGTTCAAGAAAAGAATTTGATTAAGCGTTTGGCTGAACTAAAAATAAAAGCAGAAATAATTCAAGTTGACTCATTTTCGGAGTTGTTTAAAAAAATAGATGCAGGGGAAGCCGATGCCGGGGCGGTTAATTACTTTTTTGGTAACCGTTTCAGCCATCAACATAGGGTACGTCCGACCAATATGGTTGTTGACACTTCCCAATTATTTTTTGCTGCTTCTCGCCAAACTAATCCAGCTATTTTACGTAATATTGATAAACAAGTAAATTTACTAAAAGCGGATACTGATTCCATTTATTATGAATCTCAAAAACGATGGTTATTTAATAACCCGTTATTGACCATACAAAATCTCCACGCCATTATCCATAGGCTGATTATAATTTTTATTATCGTCACCGTTGCTATTGTTATTATTTGGAATTATCGTTTACAAAAAGAAATTAAATTAAGAAAAGCTAGCCAAAATCAACTTTCCTACCAAGCTCTTCATGATACTTTAACAGGTTTGGCTAACCGAGCCTTGTTACTCCAAAGGTTGGAATTTGCTGGCCACCAAATCAAAAACAATCCAAAATCTCGATTTGCTCTTCTTTTCATTGATTTAGATCATTTCAAATTAATTAATGATAGTTGGGGCCATTCCGTTGGAGATGCTCTCTTAATTAAGATCGCAGAAAAACTACAAATTAACTTAAGGGAAACAGATTTAGCTGTCCGTTTAGGGGGAGATGAGTTTGTGATTTTCTTAGAAAGTATTACGGAAATTAAACAGGCGATCGATGTTGCAGAACGGATTCTTACCCACTTACGTTTGCCCGTGCAAATTCAAGCCAAAGAACTATTTATTAAAGCTAGTATTGGTATTGTCATTGGTAGTATTCATTACTATGAACCCGAAAGGCTGATAAGGGATGCAGATATTGCTATGTATCAAGCTAAAAATAATGGGCGCAACCAGTACGCTGTTTTTGATCCTTCCATGCACCAAACAATTTTAGAACGCTTAAGTTTGGAGCATGATTTTCGCAAAGCCTTAGAACAAGAAACACTAGAATTATATTATCAGCCTATAATTTCTTTAGTTAATGATAGACTACAAGGGTTTGAAGCTCTCATACGTTGGCAACATCCTGAAAAAGGTTATATTAATCCAGAGCAATTAATTGCGATCGCCGAAGAAACTGGACTAATTATCAGCCTTGGACAATGGATTATGCAGCAAGCTTGCCAACAAATTGCCCAATGGAGAGAAATTACTAATGATGATAAAATCTATGTCAGTATTAATCTTTCCCCTAATCAAATTTGTCGTCCCCTTTTTGTAGAAGAAATTGAAAACATATTACAAACAACAAAGCTTGATGGTGATGCCTTGGTGCTAGAAATAACAGAAGGAGTTTTAATTCAACACCTAGAAATAGTAGCAGAATGCCTTAAAAAAATAAAATCTCACGGAATCAAAATTAGCATTGATGACTTTGGGACTGGTTATTCTTCTCTCAGTTACTTATATCGATTACCAGTAAATTACTTAAAAATTGATCGTTCCTTTATTAACCAAATAACAGAAGATTCTCCGTCCCAATCCATTGTTAAAACTATTATCACCCTTGGAGATTTACTGGGTATTCAAACTGTAGCAGAAGGTGTTGAAACAAACGATCAGTTAAATTTACTCAAAAAAATGGGCTGTGGCTTGGGGCAAGGTTATTTCTGGTCCAAACCGATGGCAGTTAGGGAAATTGATTGTTTCCTGGACTGGTATTGTCTAAGTAAAAAATAAATCAGCTCTACTATCTAAATTTTAATTTTATTGACTACAGCACTAAACAATAGTGTAGATTAAAACAAAAGTTTTTACTAAAAATTTTGTTTGCTTAATGAAATGTACCTGTAACAGAACCAACTTTGCCTTTTCTAACGGACATCCTTCACCTGTAAAAATAACTCTCTTGTTATTGCTATGCCATCAAATGCGCTGTCGTTACTGCAATCGTAAAAGAACAGTTTTTCTGCCCTATTTTTGGCTCACCATGTTGTTCGAGCTTAAAATTAATTAGATCTTTGTCGGTGAAATAATCCAGAGCCATGTGGCATCTTCCTCCCAGTAATTTGCAGAAATGGCATCTATGCCAAAGCCAGATGGTGCTAGACAATCCTTGGTGCCGGGTTCGTCGGGATACGGTGCAATTGCCCAATGGGACTTTGATCGATGACTACTTCGTCAATATGCGGCCAGAAATTGTGATGGTTTTGGCCCTAACCCCCCAACAGGAAATTATTTTTGTGCGGCAGTATCGCCATGGAGTGCAGGAAATTTTATTAGAATTACCTGCCGGTACTTTTTTCCCCGACCAGGAAAGCCCCACTGCTGCTATTCGCCGAGAATTAGAAGAAGAAACTGGTTACCAGATTACCAATTTGCTCAACTTAGGTTGTATTTATGATAATCCCGTCAAAGATCAATCCCGTCTCCATCTTTTCCTTGCCCTCGATGTGACTCCCACGGGAAAAAAAGCTTGGGATATAACGGAAGAAATTGAGATGGTGTTAATGCCGATCGCCGTGGTACGGGAGCAGATTTTTTCTGGAAAAATTAGGGTAGCAGGTAGTTTAGCGGCTCTGTTACTTGGCCTAGAGAAACTATCCAGTCTTCATTTTCCCTTGCACTAAGGGTTTAAGGCCACTTGTGCCGAGGTTTAACTCAATTTACCGAAGGGCTGACCCCACCAGCGCCAACATTCTTTGTTAAAAGGCGATCGCCATTTGAGAATTAACTCCTTTTCCCAGGCGAGGAGGGTTTTCTTTTCCGGGGGCACATGGGGCCAAAAAGACGCCACCACTTCCACGTCTAATTCATAGCGGCGGTGTAGTTCGATATAGCTCAAAATATAGTCTTTACAATCGTGGGTGCCCTGCCAACGTTGGTCTGCTGTCAATTTGGTTTCCCCCACGTAAAGCAATAATGGCCAACGGCGATCGAGGATGAAATATAAACAGCCCTGATTTTCCCCGGTTATATTGGCTGAATCCTTGCCCTGTCGCCAAAACAGGGAAGACTGTTGGGGCAAAGTAAATGGGTCAATTTCGTCGGCATGGTGCCAACTGGTGACCGGGGCATCAAACAGGGAAATTTGCTGGGGTTGGGCAGTTTGCCGTTGACTCTGTTGATATTGGTGAATTTTTTCCTGCCAATCTTCCAAACCCTGGCGATCGAGCAGCAATTTCGGCTCCCGCTTGACTCGATAGCTTGAGGGAGCATCAAACAGTTTTAGCTGTTCCAAAATACTTTCCTAACCTAGGGTTTTATAAAGTTTTACACTGGGCTTGGAATCGCAACAAATGGTCACAAAGTACTAATGCAGCCATCGCTTCCACCATGGGCACAGCCCGGGGTAACACGCAGGGATCATGGCGACCTTTCGCCGCTAAAGTAGTTTCCTCCCCAATATTACTAACGGTTTTTTGCTCTTGACCAATGGTGGCAGTAGGTTTAAATGCTATGCGCATAATAATGGGTTCGCCGTTGCTGATGCCTCCCTGAACCCCCCCAGAACGGTTGGTGCGGGTGCGCCATTCCCCTGTTTCGTCCAGGTAATATTCGTCATTATGTTGACTACCAGTCAGTAAAGTACCGGCAAAACCAGAACCAAACTCAAACCCTTTGGTAGCAGGCAAGGACATCATCGCCTTGGCCAAATCCGCTTCCAACTTATCAAATACCGGTTCCCCTAAGCCTTTGGGGACGTTGCGGATCACACATTCCACCACCCCACCAATGGAGTCCTTTTGCCGTAGCACCTGGTCGATGCGCTCAATCATTTTTTCGGCACATTCCCCATCGGGACAACGGACAATATTACTTTCCACTTGCTCCAACGTCACTGTGTCGGTATCCACCGTTGCTTCAATGTCTTGGATACTTTTCACATAGGCGACAATTTCCACCCCGTTAAACTGGGCCAAAATCTTTTTGGCGATCGCCCCTGCGGCCACCCGGCCAATGGTTTCCCTAGCAGAAGAGCGACCTCCTCCTTGCCAATTGCGAATGCCATATTTCGCTTCATAGGTGGCATCGGCGTGGGAAGGACGATATTTCACCGCCATCTCATTGTAATCCTGGGAACGGGCATCCTTATTTCGCACCAAAATGGCGATCGGTGTACCCAGAGTTTTACCCTCGAACACGCCAGAGAGAATTTCGCATTGATCTGCTTCCTTACGGGGGGTGGTAATTTTGCTCTGTCCTGGCCGCCGCCGGTCTAGGTCTACTTGGATTTCCTCTGGGGAAATTTCCAATCGGGGAGGGCAACCATCAATAATTACCCCCACGCCGCCCCCATGGGACTCACCGAAGGTGGTAATGCGAAATAAACTGCCAAACGTGTTGCCCATAAAATAACCAATGCTGACTGACCAGTCTCTTATTTTAGGTATTTTTTGGAACGAGGCATAGATAAAAATAAACGGGCCAAGGAAATATCCTAGCCCGAAAAAGAAATTATTGGAAATTGGAGTCTAATAATTTAGCTTCCAAAAAAAGTGAACAGAAAGCAAATGACCGGCTAAATAATTAGGCAAATAGCAAATATGCCAAACGATTATTTAACAGCGGCTTTACCACCAGCTTCTTCGATTTGTTTTTTGATGGCTTCAGCATCATCTTTACCGGTAGCTTCTTTGATGGCTTTGGGGGTGGATTCCACCAATTCTTTGGCTTCTTTCAGACCCAAACCGGTGATGGTGCGGACAACTTTCAGCACAGCAATTTTCTTGTCGGCAGGAACTTCTTCGAGGATAACGTCGAATTCAGTTTTTTCTTCAGCGGCTTCGGCGGGGGCAGCGGCAGCGGCGGCCATAACCATGCCACCAACGGGGGCAGCGGCGCTAACACCAAAAGCTTCTTCGATTTGTTTAACTAACTCGGAAGCTTCCAACAAGGAAAGACTTTTTAACTGTTCTAAAATTTGATCGGTTGCAGCGGACATAGAAATGACTCCTATAGGTAAGTAGATTAAATCTGATTAGACAAACCAAAAACAAATGACTTTGGGGTGAACAGGGTGAAAACAACCCTATTCTTTGTCCACATGGGCTTGGAGACCACGGGCCACGGAAGCTGGAACTTCTTTGATGCCCAGGGCAATCTTGGTAGCCAGGGCATTGATGCCGCCGGCAATTTGACCCATAAGTTGCTCTTTGGAAGGCAAATCACCGATCGCCTCCACGTCAGCTTGGGTCAGGCTTTTTCCTTCTAATACCCCACCCCGTAGTTCGGTTTTTTTGGTATCTTTCTGGAATTTTTTGTAAGCCTTAATTGCGCCGCCCAGGTCTTCTTTCAAGACAAGAATAGCGGTGGTTCCCGTCAGAAATTCTTCCATGGGAGACCAGGCTTCTTGCCCTGCCAATGCCCTACGGACAAGGGTATTTTTGGCAATCTTACAGGTTCCACCCAGGGGGCGGAGCCGGTTTCTTAAATCGGTAATTTCGGCAACGGTTAATCCTTGATAATCAATGATCACCGTCATTTGAGCGTCCTGGAATAACTCCTGAACATCACTGATTACCGTCGCTTTATTTTCTCTCGTTCTTCCCATTCGGGTTTCACCTCCTTGGGGTTGGGATAGCAAGCATTAAACACACAATAAAAATGCCCCTTGGCGATCGCCGGGGCTGAAGCAGAGGATCAAAAGCTGTCAAGGAAGCAAATCCCCAACAAACTCAAATCTTGATTCAGGCTTCAACCTCGGCAGGTTAATTAAGCAACCCTAATTGCTCCTGCGGTCTTTGGCATAGCCAGTTAAATAAATAGTGGCTAGAAATGACTCGGAAATTGTCGTCGCTTAGTTATCCTCAAACTTCAGATCGCGTAAAGCATTGATGTCTACAGGGATGGAAGGACCCATGGAACTGGACACAAATACGGTGCGCCAGAAACGACCCTTTGCCCCCGAAGGACGATTGCGGTCAATGGTCTCTTGCAGCGCTTTTAAATTCGCCAATAAATCATCGGCGGAAAAAGAGGCCTTTCCAAACATAACATGAACGATGCCCGTACGATCAGCACGGAATTCTAATTTTCCGGCTTTAAATTCATTTACCGCCGCTGCCAGGTCTGCGGTTACCGTTCCCCCCTTGGGAGAAGGCATGAGGCCCCGGGGCCCCAATTGTTTACCCAACCGGGCAATTTTGGGCATCATATCAGGGGTGGCAATGAGCACGTCAAAGTCCATCATGCCCTTTTGAATTTCTTCAATCAATTCCTCAGAACCGGCAATGTCAGCCCCAGCATCGGTGGCCTCCTTGACCTTTTCCCCCCGGGCTAGCACGGCCACCCGTACTGTTTGCCCTGTTCCTTTGGGTAAAGAAACAGTGGTCCGAATTTGTTGGTCACTGTATTTGGGATCAATGCCCAGACGGATGTGGGCTTCCGCGGTTTCATCAAATTTGGCAGTGGCGGTTTCCTTGAGCAACTCCATGGCCTCTAACGGGCTGTAAAGTTTGCTGTCATCTACCTTGGCGATCGCCGCCTGCATGCGTTTTGAAAGCTTTTTAGTCATGGATTTGGTAACTCCTTGGGTACTGGCGAAGTAGGGAACTTCTCCCCGAAATAAATAGAAAACTTAATGGGCTCAAGCCGTGAACTATGATTAGCTGTTGACGGTAATACCCATATTGCGGGCAGTGCCTTCAATAATATTCATGGCCGCGTCAATGTCGTTGGCATTGAGATCGGGCAATTTGGTTTGGGCGATTTCCCGCAGTTGCTCCCGGGTAATGGAAGCCACTTTGTTTTTATTCGGTTCGCTAGATCCCTTTTCCACCCCAGCCGCTTTACGGATGAGCACCGAAGCGGGGGGAGTCTTGAGGATAAAGGTAAAACTACGGTCTTCAAACACCGAAATTTCCACAGGAATAATCATCCCGGGCTTATCGGCGGTTTTGGCATTGTACTCTTTGCAAAATGCCATGATGTTAACCCCATGTTGACCCAAGGCGGGACCGACGGGGGGAGCAGGGTTAGCCTTGCCAGCGGGCAGGGCCAGTTTAATCAGAGCGACGACTTTCTTGGCCATTGCTTATGTATGTCTAAGTTAATGTGATTAGGATGTGAATTAACGGCGATCAAACCCACCGCGGGGAGCGAGAATTTACTTCCAATCTCCCACTAAAGGGTTTAATTCTGTTTTTCCACCTGGGTAAATTCCAATTCCACCGGGGTTTCCCGACCGAAAATGGACAGTAAGGCTTTTAGCTTACTTCTTTCTGGACTGACTTCAATCACGTCCCCTTCAAAATCCTTAAAGGGGCCGGAGAGCACCATGATGTGATCACCGATTTCCATATCGATTTTCACCACGGGTTCCTGCTCATCCACGTGACGGAAGATTCGTTCCACTTCCCCATGACTGAGGGGCATGGGTAAAACGTGGCCCCGCCCCCGACCATAGTGACGCTTCTGCTCAGAGCCGACGAAGTTGATCACGTGGGGGGTATTTTTTACCACCTGCCAAGCGTCATCGTCCATAATCATGCGGATGAGCACGTAGCCAGGGAAAATTTTCTCTTCCCCCTGCACCCTTGCCCCGTCTTTGCGGATTTTTACGATGGGAGTTTTGGGAATTTCCACCTGGAGGATGCGATCGGCCACGTCCAAGGTGTGAATCCTCTGCTCAAGGTTTAACTTAACCCGCTTTTCACAGCCAGAGGCTACCTGTACGGCAAACCAATGGCCTTCGGAGGGTGTTTTTTTGTTTTGTTCCGCGACCGGAGATTGATCGTCAGTGAAGCTCATGACAACATGTACGAGGAATATTGACTGGGGGGATTGCCGGCAATCCAAGCTCAAGTTTGAGCAAGACTGGGCGGAGTGAGTGTTGGGGATTTAGAATTTCTAAAACTTCAACAGGATCGAAAAAATAAAAAATATCGAGGGCGTAGCTGAGAAATAAAAATTTTATTTTACTTAGATAACTTAACAGGAAGCTTGACTAGAAGTTTCTCATCAGCTATTGAAAGAAAGTCAAAGCTTATTGGGCAGTAATTTACCGACCCCTTGGCTCCACTGAGTTCGTTAACCGAAAAGGAAAGGTTGTTTGGTAATCCAGCCAAAGATTTGATCAACGAAGTAGATAACCGTCGAAACCAAGATGACCATCAAAATCACGGCTACGGATTCGCTGATTAGCTGTTGACGGGAGGGCCAAACCACTTTTGCCAACTCATCTTTGGTGGCCGCAATGAAGTTGCTCCGGGCCTGGACATTGTCCACGGAATTGTCTTCGGTACTGTCGGTTCTGACCGCTTCCTTCTTAACCACAGGTTTTTCTTGCCTCCCAAATCGTTATAGCTAATGAGAAAATCTGGAATATCACCGAACGCAAAGTCGAATAATTGCGTAACAATCGTTGGCGAGGTAATTGGTGGTCAACGCGCCCTGGAGGACTTGAACCCCCGACATCAGGTTTTGGAGACCTGCGTTCTACCAACTGAACTAAGGACGCATAGTCTGGGCTAAGGTTAGCCCTGGAGTCTGCACTCTGGCACCATCATACCCTAATTTGTTGCCAATTCCCATCGATGGCGATCGCCATTGGTGTTGGAGATCACGGTTTCGCTGACTACAGAGCCCGGTCGAACCGCTGCTTGATGCGGGTAGCTTTACCAACCCGATCCCGGAGATAGTAAAGTTTGGCCCGACGAACCTTACCGCGGCGCAACACTTTGATGCTGGCAACCCGGGGAGAATGGAGCAGGAAAACCCTTTCCACACCAACACCTTGGAAAATTTTCCGTACGGTAATGGTTTCGCTGATGCCGCCGTTGCGTTTAGCAATGACGGTGCCTTCGTAGGGTTGGATCCGTTCTTTACCACCTTCGACAATCTTGACCCCAACCTTGATGGTGTCACCGACATGGATGGTGGGCAGGTCTTCTTTGAGAAACTCTGCCTCAATGGAATTGATTATGGCTTGGGCGTTCATGGTCATAGTAAAAACTCACAATTTCTCATCATAACTGATTTACCCTCTTTTGCAAAAGTTGCTTTTTCCCCACTTTCCTCGCTGTTGCGCCCGGACTATTGGCCGCTAGAATGCAATTTTGCTGGACCATAATTGAAAAGCCGATGACCACCATTACCTCCCAGGCGATCGCCCGTTACCGTGACCAACTTGCCCATTGTCCGGAGGCAATGCAGGCGCTGGATACTATCGAGGATTGTGAAGGTAATTTAGAAGATGCGGCCCTAACCCTGGGCATTCAAGTTGGGCAACAGCCCGATCGCAATGATTGGCTAGAGGGTTTGGCCAAAAGATGCCGAGTAGCCATTTGTGAGGGGGGTTTTCCGGCGGCATTAAAAGACAATAACATCAGTACAGTGGTCAATCACCTTAGCGAACGCAAAGTCTGTCATCCCCTGTTAGCGCCCCTGGTGGTGGCCTATGTTTTGGAGCAAGGCATTGATGATTTTTGCGCTCCTATCCATTTCAAGCTCAATTACGATGGTGAAAACAATTGACCGGTGATATTCTGACCACCCAATCCCAGGATAGGCAAGGAATAAAACGATGGGATGAACGCATTGGTTGTCAGCGGGAATGGAGTTGGCGGGGTTGGGAAATTCGGTATAGTTTTCGTCACCCTATTGAGCCCACTGGTTTACCTCCCCTGTTGCTTATCCATGGTTTTGGGGCGGCGATCGAGCATTGGCGTTACAACATGTCGTTTTTTGCTCAACACACCAGCGTTTACGCCATTGATTTGCTTGGTTTTGGTGGTTCCCGCAAAGCTGACGAACGTTACAGTGCTTACTCCTGGGCAGACCAGGTGCGGGATTTCTGTCGGGAAATAATTGGCTGTCCCACCGTGTTAGTGGGAAATTCCATTGGTTCCCTGGTGGCGTTAACTATGGCAGCAGAAAGTCCAACCCTAGTGGCCGGATTAATTATGGCAAGTTTGCCGGACGTTTCTCTTCGTCAGCAGGCCGCCCCTGGTTTTTTAAGACCTTGGATTGAAAAGGTGGAAAGCGCTTTTTCCCCTCCTTGGTTACTCAATGGCCTATTCAAGTTTGTTCGTCGTCCCCCGATTATCAAGCGTTGGGCCGGTTTGGCCTATGGTTTGCGGCAGGAACAGCTTGATCTAGACCGGTTTGAAGAGGAATTGGTGCAAATTATTTGTTCTCCTCCCCAGGATTTGGGGGCAGAGGTTGCTTTTCGGCAATTGTTTAGCTCTGTGCGTCAGTCCCACTTTGCGCCGTCGGTGAAGGAGTTATTGCCTACCCTGGATTTACCCATATTGTTGCTTTGGGGAGATGGCGATCGGTTTATCCCCTGTCGATATGGCCAGCAATTTGCCCTGTTGAACAAAAAAATTGAATTTCAACTTTGGCCTGGAGTCGGCCACTGTTTACATGACGAGTGCCCAAATAAGTTTAATCAAACTTGCTTAACTTGGCTAAGGCGGAATTTTGATAAATTCTTTGAACTAAGCGAGCCGGTGGTGACGGCTTGAAAAAGCTGCCAGGAAAATCAATAATTACAAGGCTTTCAAATAGATTTTTAATCAGCTAAAAGCTGTACCAGTCACGAATGGAATCAGCAAAGGTTTCATCACCATTATCTTGATCATTGTCGGTAAACTCTATAATAGAAGTTTGTTGGGCATCTAGGGACTCCTGCCGACGTCTTTGTAAGTAGGTTGCATCATTATCTGTGTGAGTTGTATGCCGCCCATCCCGTTGATTTTTTTCGATTTGTCGCAAAATTTTGCGCACTACAGAGGCTAAGTTTTTAGCGGTTATTTTTTCATAGGCAATGCCATAAACATCGAGCACTTGTTCTAAGTCTAATAAGGCGGCATGGTAGTCCCTCACCCCCCGCCGAATTTTGCTAGAAAGTTCATCTAGGCTAACTTTGTCTTGGGCAACGCCAATGTTACGGGCAAATTCTTCTAGTTCTATCAGAATGGAATGGGCTGTACTAAAGGAGTCTATTTCATCGATATTTAGAGGGGTAGATTTTTTTAGAGGGTCCCGCATAATTGCGCCAATTCCCCTTAGCACAGCAGTGCGAATCTCCCCTCGCATCTGTTCAACTCGTTGCATCTGAAATGCTTTTCCTTCTTCACTGGCCACATACATGGGGGGCAAGCGATTTAGTGTATAGCTAGCCACCTCGGCAATGCTGACAAATTTGGCAACGTTGACGGGTAGTTTTTGCAGTTCGTTATAAATTTCATCCTTGACCACTACTTCCAGTAAGTTAAGACAGGTTTTCCGCTGACGTTTTTTTTCTTCTTCTTTTTCGTCTAATAGGTTTTCTAACAATGATTGGCTGATGCTATCGGAGGTAATGCCATAAATGGGAGCGATAATATCTAGCAAGTTTTTGGCGATCGGCACATAGGCTTCCTTTCGATTCAGGCTTTCAATCAGGTTATACATGTCCGACACCAAACGTTTGATCTCTGGTTGGACTTTAACTAAGTTCACTAGTAGTGTGTAAGTGGAGCAACTGCCCACAACCTTCGGATCGTTTTCCCAAACTTTGTTGGTCAGACCGTAAATAATTTTCTTTAGCCTAATTCTTTCGCGGTCACTCTCAATTTTGTTGATAACATCGGGTAAGCATTCCGTGTTAAATTTCATGATAGTTAGCGAGTGTTAGGGAAAGAATTCTTGCTGACCAAGGCTAATGCAGCCAGTGGTGTCGGAGGAAAAAGACAAAAGCACTTAAACTATTTTCAACGATTGTGCTGACTGCCAACAATAGTATGATAACAGGCCGACACCAACACCATAGTCTAGAGATGATTGCCCCAATGGTATCTCCTGAAATTGCTCCCCGGATGTAAGTGGACGATGGTCGTTCAAAAAGTTCACTTCAACTGAATTGAGTTAATTCAAACAGTCAATTGGAACCAACAGCAGGCTCTCCTAGATATTGGGCGAGAAGATGGCGACATTCTTCTACCGATCGCCGTTGGGCCAGGGCTTGTTGCAACTGACCATGGGCTTGGCGGTGTTGTTCCAGCAGGTTTTTAGCTTGGAGAAAAGCCCAACTTTCCTTTTGCTGTAGTTTAATTTCTGGCAGTCCTGCCCGACGAAAAGCTTGGCGTAGCTGTTGGCGATCGCCGTTTCCTCCCTGGGATTCACCATAGATAATTTTTTCTGCGGCAATGCCCGCCATCCAAACCGTAGCCCAACGTTCCAGAGCTTGGGGACGGAGGTGCCAATCCCGACACTGATTTTCTAGATTGGTCGTATCAAATTGGATGCCCGCCATTCCCCCGGCTCCCTGGCGCAGAACTTCCCAGGGACTGAGACTATAGTCGGTGATGGGAATTTGTAAGCAATGGGCCACCAAGAAATGCCCTGCTTCATGGCACAAAATCCTCTCTTTTTCCGCTTTGGTTTGGAAGAGACCGACAAAAAAGTCTGTGCCCTTGCCCTGCCAACTAATTTGATCCGCTGTGATTATGCCCAAAATCCCCAAGGTCGCCGCTGCTGGAATAGCCGGAGAAAGGTGCACTATCGGCCCCACCAGGGCAGACATCATCATTAGGAAAATGGCGATCGCCACCAGATTTAAACGACTATCAGACATGGTCAGGAAAAATGGCTCCAGTTAATCAAGTTAGTCAGATGCAGGATCGATCAATTTGGGTAACTAAAAGCGCACCTGGGAATAAGCAGCATCGGAAATGGTGGGAATTTCTGCGTAGCGTCCCAGCACCGATTGAATGATGCCAAAAAATCCACAGGCTAAGGCCCCAAGGAAAGCAAAATTGTAGAGGGTTTCGGTAACTAGTCCCTGGCCAAACACTGGCTGGATCACGTAGGCAACGATTAAGCCAAACAAGGATAGGAGAATGCCAATTAGGATGGCTTGCATAGCATTGAAGCGGATAAAGTGGGAGATATTGTTGTTTCTCACCACCGCCATAAACAGCACAATAAAGATGATAAAAGAGGCAAAGGGAAACTGATAATAGAATTGCAACAGGGGCATGATGGGCAAGTAAATTATCTGTAAAACAGGAAATTGTTGCAATAAAAAGCCACCAAACATGAATGCATCAATGAGGGGAATCACATAAATCAAAGCACTGAAAAAACGATCTTTCCCGTCTGCCGTACTGTTAGATGCCATAGAAAATTCCTTGTTGATTTAAAAAGAGTTACGCAGATTATGCCCTGATTTTAACCTGGGTTCGTCATGGCCCGGATTCGGTCTTCCCCCAGGCGATCGCCAAGGAAAAATTATTTTTCTGACCCGCTACCGTGGCAACAATGGTGGCCAGGTTGATACTCCTCAGGTTGGTTAACAGCCTATCCAAAACTTGCTAGAGTGTTCATTGGCCAAAAATCCCATTAATTCTTTTATTATTACCGCTTTGCCATGGTTAACACCTACACCGCCGAAATCCAACACCAGGGTCAGACCTATACCATCTCCGTTCCCGAGGATAAAACGGTGCTCCAAGCGGCGGATGATGAGGGGATACAACTACCTACTTCCTGTGGCGCTGGAGTTTGCACTACCTGTGCGGCGTTAATCACCGAAGGCACAGTGGAGCAAGCTGACGGCATGGGAGTTTCAGCAGAACTCCAGGCTGAGGGATATGCTCTACTTTGTGTGGCCTATCCCCGCTCAGATTTGAAAATTATCACCGAAAAAGAAGACGAAGTTTATCAGCGGCAGTTCGGCGGTCAAGGTTAGATTCGGCTGGAATTCTCCCTTCCCATGACAAATCTTCCAGAGCAACACTTGCCACCCCAAAAAGCTGAGCCATAATTCAGGTAGCGGCCAGTAGTAAGGTGGATTTTGACCATGGAATCGACAAATAAAACCTGGACAGAACTCATGACTCCCCTCAGTCAGTTTTGGCTGGAGTCCAGTAGCCAGGCTTGGAAGAATTGGTTTGACCTCATGGCCAAGGGCGGGGCCGGTGCCATGATGGGCTCGGCTCCCCAGTCCTTTGAGTCTTTGCCCCAACAGTTCCTCCAATCCCAGCAGTTTTATGGAGAGTTACTTAAGCTTTCTTTTGAAGCTTGGCAAAGCCTGTGGCCTAAATTGGATAATGGTTCGGCGCCAGGGGCAGTGCAGGGCTACCTAAAACAGCTACAAACCCAAATTGAGCAATATACCGCCACCACCCAAGCTCTCCAAGGGGACATGGATGGTTTATGGCAGTGTTACATCAAGGAAGTACAAAGATTTTCTCAACTCTGGCTCTCCACCTGGCAGAGTAGCGTCGCCCCCCTGGGCAAATTACCCACCGGGGACATCCATGCTTGGTTAGATTTAAATAATCTCTACGGTGATGCCCTCTACAACAAAAACCTGAGCAGTTTTATGCGATCGCCGTTGTTGGGCCCCAGTCGGGAAATGAATGGCAAATTATTGCGGGCCTTTGACGATTGGGTTAAGTTATACCAGGCCATGGCCGACTATCAATTACTGGAAGCAGATATTCAATACCGGGGCTTTGCTGCTTTGATGGAAGATTTACTGGCCCGGGCTAAGGAAGATAAACCCGTTAAAACCTGGAAGGAGTTCCAGCAACGGTGGGCGATCGCCGCTGACCAAGTGTTTGAAGAAGCTTTTTGTGAGGAAAAAAATCTGAAAGTACGGGGCAAATTCATCAATGCCTTGAACCGTTATCGCATTCAGCAACAAGAGATTCTAGAAGCATGGTTAAAAATGCTGAACCTCCCTACCCGCTCGGAGGTGGATGAAATTCATCAAACCATTTATCAGTTACGGAAAGAAGTTAAAAATTTGAAAAAACGATTGGGAGAAACAGAAGCAAACCCAGGCTAAAAGTTACTTTATTGGATTTAGTCCCACTGCATTTCGAGCTTTTGGATTCTGGACATTTTTGTTCAGCTCCGATGGATAGTTAATTCACCATCAATGTTTTTACTATTTTTTATCGTTCATTGGTTAAAAATTATGTTGCCTTTTTTTGCTCAGGTGGGGTTAGAAGAAAATCTTCATGAAACGCTAGATTTTACTGAAAAATTTCTCTCCGGCTTGGAAAATTTGCAGGGTTTGAATGAAGATGATATCCAGGTGGGTTTTACCCCCAAAGAGGCAGTTTACCAGGAAGATAAGGTCATTCTTTACCGTTTTCAACCAGTGGTGGAAAATCCCTTACCCGTACCGGTTTTAATTGTTTACGCCCTGGTGAATCGCCCCTACATGGTGGACTTGCAAGAAGGCCGTTCCCTGGTGGCTAATTTGCTCAAGCTGGGTTTGGATGTGTATTTAATTGATTGGGGTTATCCTTCCCGGGGCGATCGTTGGTTGACCCTAGAAGATTATTTGTCTGGATATTTGAACAACTGTGTCGATATTATTTGTCAACGCTCCCAGCAAGAAAAAATTACGTTGTTAGGAGTTTGTCAGGGGGGCACATTTAGCCTGTGTTACGCTTCTCTATTCCCGGATAAGGTTAAAAATTTAGTGGTGATGGTTGCTCCGGTGGACTTTGAACAACCCGGTACTTTATTGAACGCTCGGGGAGGCTGTACCTTGGGAGCCGAAGCAGTGGATATTGACTTAATGGTGGATGCCATGGGCAATATTCCAGGGGATTATCTTAACCTAGAATTTCTCATGCTTAAACCCCTGCAATTAGGTTACCAAAAGTATCTTGATGTGCCCGATATTATGGGGGATGAAGCGAAATTATTAAACTTTCTACGCATGGAAAAATGGATTTTTGATAGTCCTGATCAAGCGGGGGAAACTTACCGTCAATTCCTCAAGGATTTTTATCAACAAAATAAATTGATCAAAGGGGAAGTGATGATTGGCGATCGCCTGGTGGATCTGCATAATTTGACCATGCCCATATTGAATTTATATGCGGAAAAAGACCACTTGGTGGCCCCTGCTTCTTCCCTAGCTTTGGGGGACTATTTGCCGGAAAACTGTGACTACACCGTCCAATCTTTCCCCGTGGGTCATATTGGCATGTATGTCAGTGGTAAAGTGCAACGGGATCTGCCTCCGGCGATCGCCCATTGGCTATCGGAACGACAGTGAAAATTTTGCTGGAATACATTAGGGCAACACTCAGGACTCATCTAGTGCTTTAATTGATACATCGACCGCTTGTACATCAATAGTTCCAGGGGGAGTGGGACGGGTAAATTGTCCATGGCTCACTTCCAACTCTTCCCCGCAACTGGGGCATCGGCATGGCTGACCGTCAAAACCAGTGAAGTGATACTGACAAACAGGACAGTCTCCATCCACCAGTTTTCTCTTTAGCCACCAGCGGAATACAAAAAAGCCCACCGTTGGTGCCAGAAACAATAGCAAAATCAACAGAGCAATGCCATTGACAACCCATTTCAGACCAATGGCACTGAGGAGCAGGGCCACGGCAAGGACAGTCAAGCCACAGCCCAGGCCTGATTGGTTGACGGTAACAAATTTAGGGGAAAAGTTGTTCACAGATGGCTCCTACCAACAGCATTACCGCTGGGATCACTATTTTCCATCCTAGTCCATTAGCTCCGCAGTTGGAATACCAAGGTATCCTCCCCTGGGCTAAAGGTTTTGAACAGGTCGCACACCATGCCTATCCCATTAAAATCACGTTGTCAATCACATGGATAATGCCGTTGTCCGCTTCGATATCGGGGATGATTACCGTGGCATTTTTCACTTCAAACCCCTCCGTACAGTCGATGGCGATCGGGGAGCCCTCTACTGAATCAACAGTTGATAGGCGACATAAATCAGCTTGGGTAAACGTCCCGGCAACCACGTGGTAGGTTAAAATCCGGGCCAATTGGGGAATATTTTGTACCAGGGTGGTAATGGTACCGGGGGGGAGTTTGGCAAAGGCCGTATCCGTGGGAGCGAAAACCGTAAAGGGCCCAGGGCTTTGCAACACGTCAACCAAATTGGCCGCAGTGACAGCGGTCACCAAGGTGGAGAATCGCTCGTCAGACACCGCAATTTCAACAATGTTAGGCATGGATTTAATTGAATTAGTCAGTCAAACGGAAGGGAAGCTGTCAAAAAACTGATTCTAGTAATCGTTATGACTAGTCGGGCTAAGTTTAAGACGACGGCAATAACAAAGGATTTATAGACAATTCATCCTAATCTAAATGTTCGTCACCATTTTGACTAGACCAGCTATCAAATTAACGATAACTATCGCTTTGAATATCTTTCAAGCGGGCTTCAGGACGAAGAAATCGGTCTATTTGAGCTTCAAAAAATTGCCGATTCTTAGCCAAATGCCGGGGGTTCGGATCATCTAGGGGATATAACAATGCCGTCCGCAAAGCCTGGATGACTGCTGAGGTAACATTGTACATTGAACGCTGGAAAGTGATCCCCAACTGCACCAACATATCGTCCTCGCCCCGGCAATGTTTTTGATAATACTCGATTAAATATGGTGGCAAAAAGTGCAACATATCATCCATCAACAGCGTGGGGGGAATGCCCGCAGTACCAACGGGGAATACATCGGCATACAAAATACCATAGTGGAAATCCTTTTGTTCTTCTGGCACCTGTTTGGCCTGGGCATTATAGGATTTGGTCCCTCGGAATGGTGCAGTGCGGTAAAAAACAGCTTCCACATAGGGTAGTGCCGCTTCATAAAGCCAGGTAAAACCCTTAGATTTGGGAATAATTTCTAAACATTCGCCATCAATATAAACATGGTGATAAATGGGGCGGCCAGCAATGGCAAAAATACCGTTAACTAAGAAGTTCATGGCATCGGGAACTCCTTTAAAACCGCCCTCATCGTAAATGTCGGACATTTCAAAAAATACGGGGGCCATTACTTCCCAAAAAAGCCCCAAATTTGAGTAGTAGGATAGTTCTCTGACCTGTTCTAAAAATAAATCAGGGAAAAGTTTATATAACGCCAACATCGGGGGATTGCCCTTAAAGTAAGCTCGAATCGCTTTATCTGCGTTGGCTTTATATTCGTCACTATCTAGGTAGGCATCAAATTTCCCCATGCCCATGTCCCGGCCATGCCATAGCATTGCTTGCATACATGCCTCTGCAAACTCCATGTTGATGCGGTCATGCCAGAGGTGATGGAACAGTTTAGGCATTTTGGTGGTGTTGCCTTTTTCCATAAACTCCAGCAACTCCGGGTGGGCAGAGGCTTCTCCCCGCCAGATTCTCAGATCGGCAGTCTCCCCGGCATAGTGGTTAGCAAGGTCTAAATATTCTTGGGGTAGAAAATATTTAAAGAAACGCAAGGGATTGAGAAATACCCGTTCCGCAATGTAGAGCAGATCTCGCCAGTAAAAATCCATGGGCACAGCATAGGCCTTGTAAATGCCTATGATCTGCATCAGGTTTTCCGGAGTGTCCGGCAACATAGAGCCACCGGCTTCGAGGCGATGGATAACGTCGGCAAAAGGATGGGTGGAGGGGGGTAAGATAGCTTTTTGGGTCAGGGTAGTCATTTAAGATTCACCGAGAAAAATAAACTGCACTAAATTCAATGGGCAATGGCAACGTCGTTAAAGTTATGGCAAAGTTACCCCTTGGGCTAATTGCTCGACTACGGGGGTGCCATGGGGGAGTTGGGCAATCATTTCATTGGTGGTGGTCTGAGTCCAATGTACTAAATAATTTGGCTGAACACCGAGGAAGAAAATAATGGCAGTTAATACTAGGGCTGGTACCATCTCTGAAGCTAATACTTTGGGATAGTAGGCCCGTTGATTATCGAGCTTGCCAAAACAGGTGCGGTTTAGAAGAATGACGAAATAGACCGCTGTCAAACCCGAAGCCAAAATGCAAAGTAGGGTAGGAATGGGAAAAGTGGAAAAACTGCCTTGGAAAACGATGAATTCCGCTGCAAACCCCACCAAACCAGGAATACCAGCGCTGGCCATGCCCCCGGTAATTAATAGAGCGCTGGTGAGGGGTAAACCCCGGATGGGATTCATTAAACCATTCAGTACATCTAGATCCCTGGTGCCAGCTTTGCGTTCAACAATGCCGACTAGATGGAATAGTAGGGCAAGGATTAAACCGTGGCTAACCATTTGGGCCACTGCTCCCAGAACGCTCAATTCAGTGCCAGCGGCGGCAGCGACAAGGATGTAACCCATGTGCCCAATAGAACTATAGGCCACCATACGTTTGATGTCTTTTTGGGCGATCGCCGAGAGGGCTCCGTATAGTACAGTAACTGTACCAATAATAGCTAACACCGGGGCAAACTGGGCCCAGGTTTGGGGAAATAGTTGCAGACCAAAGCGGATAATACCGTAGGTTCCTAGTTTGGCCAAAATGCCCCCCAATAGAATGGCCGTGGCTGGGGAAGCTTCCGTGTAGGCATCGGGTAACCAAGTGTGTAGGGGAACCAGGGGAATCTTGATGCCAAAACCCAACAAAATCAGAATCAACAGAATGGTTTGGGCTGACTCGGTAAAGGTCTGGGTAATTTCTGGATTGTAATCAAAGGAATGGCTACCACTTAGTAAACTCATGCCGAGAAAGGCTGCTAACACCAACAAACCAGAAAAGGCAGTGTAGAGCAGAAACTTCATGGAGGCATAACCCCGTTTTTCCCCACCCCAAATGGCAATCATTAAGTAGAAGGGAATTAATTCTAGTTCGTAGAAGACGATGAATAGAAGTAGATTTTGGGCTAATAGGGCACCGGAAATACCGGCATTAATTAGCAAGATCAACCCATAGTAAAGTCTTGATCTGTTCACGTTAGGCCCAATGCTATAAATCGCCACCCCTGTCAACAGGTTATTAAGAATTACGAGGGGCAGAGATAATCCATCAATGGCAAGGCTATAGTTCAAACCAAGCTGGGGAATCCAAGGCAAATACTCCTGGAATTGAAACTGGGGATCTGTAACATCGAACTTAAACAAAACTAGCAATGACCACACCAGGGTCAAAACAGCGAATACTTCGGTGATTTGTCTAAGTTGTTTGGCTGGTATATTGCCCGGAAAAAAGCCAATAATCAAAGCTCCGATAACTGGCAGGATTAAGAGCAGGCTAAGCATGGCAAAAAGAGGTGATAAGTCAGTTGGGTGAAGGTAAATCTTGCCAATGGAAAATCAAATTTGAACAGATTGCATTCATTGGCCTTGGCTTGCAGTTGATTTTCCTGGTCTTGGGCTTAAAATGCTTGGCCAAGCAAAGAATAGCTAAGAAAGGCGCCAATTAAAGTCAGGCCTAGGACAATGGAAAGAACGTAAAATTGCGTCTGACCAGAAACGTTATATTTCAAACTCTGACCACTAAAAATTGTTACAATCCCAATTAAGTTAATCACTCCGTCCACAAAGGTTTTATCAAACCAATTAATTAAGCGAGAAATTGAATCAATGACGGCGACAATAGTGAGTTTGTAGAACTTATCTGTATACAAGTCATAGGCAAAAAAGTTTTGTACTACAGGCAAAGGTAAGTCAATTGGTTTAGTGATTTTAGGATTGAGGTAAATAAAGGCTGAGCTTCCCACACCCAGTAAGCTAGACGCAATTAGGACCGAGCTTAAGCCCCAATTAATGTCGGCAAAATCAGGTAGTAAATTTCCTTGCTTTAGGATTAGGGACAGATGTAGAGCAAAACCTACTGTCACAACCATGGGCAACACCAATGCCCACAATCCCTCTGGCGATCGGACGGTCATCGGCTTAGCTTCACCACCAAAAATCAAACAAAATCCACGGGTTACATTGAAAGCAGTCAGCAGGTTCACCACTAGTAATACCCCCACTAGCAAAGGGGATGTAGCTGATAGATTTTCTGCCAGTTTTAGCCAAGCCCAAAAAGTCCCAAAGGGAGGTAGGGCAATAAGGGATGCAACCCCTACCAGATAACTCAAACCAGAAATTGGACGACGGCTCCAAAGACCACCGTATTGGGTCAAATCCTGGGTCACATTGTTGAGAATAATGCCCCCCACACACATCACCAGAATTGCCATGGCAAAGGTGTAAGTAAAAATCAGTTGTAGAGCCGTTTCCCCTTGACCAGTACCCACGGCAATAAACACTAGGCCCATGTAAGCACTAACTACATAGGAAAGGAAGCGCTTAATATCTATTTGGGCGATCGCAATTAAAGCAGCACCGATCGCCGTTACGGAACCGATGGCAATCATGACAGTCAAAGCCACAGGAGAAAGGGCCAGAATCGGTTGTACCTTTACCAAAACCCACGCTCCCGTTGCAACTACCAATGTATTCCTTAGAATAGTGGCGGGAATTGGACCTTCCATGGCTTCATCCAACCAGAGATGGAGAGGAAATTGAGCGCATTTAGCCAAAGGTCCAGCAATTAAGGCCAAACAAAGCAGGGTCGCAGCGGTGGGATTTAAGTCTGCACTAGCAGCCCATTGGGCCAAATCATCATAATTCCAACTTCCGGCCAAAGGCAGGAGGGCAACTACCCCCATTAACAAAATTAAATCTCCAACCCGTTTAGTTAAAAACGCATCCCTAGCCCCGGTCACCACTAGGGATTGATTGAACCAATAGCCAATGAGAAGATAAGTACCTAGGGTTAAAATTTCCAGGACAACGTAGCTGAAAAACAGGGAGTTACACAACACTAAAGTGCATAATCCCGCCTCAAACAGAGCCATTAAGGAAAAAAATCTGGCCCAGCCCCAATCCCTTTCTAGGTATCCGATGGCATAAATCTGTGCCCCCAAATTTAACCCAGTAATCAAAACCAGGGCGGCGATGTTAACAGTGGATATTTTTAAATCAAAGTTAATTTCTAAGTCAGCGGCCTGTAGCCAGGGGAAGGAAAGATCGATGGCGGGTTGCTGCCAAATATGTATAAGCACCAACAGACTATGCAAAAATGCAACAAAGGTCATTAATGTGCTTATATAGCCTGCCGGCCTTGGCCCCGTTTGTCGAGTTAAGCCCGGTGACCAGGGGACCGCTAACAGGGCACCCAAAAGAGCGTAGCAAGGTACTAGCCAGATAATTCGACTTAAACTTTCTAACATGGGGGTTGCGGGAAATTTTGTTAACAAGATTCCACTTTCGCCGTCAAAACATCCCGGTCACCGAAGAATTTTCCGGCTTACTCGGTGCTAGGAACCTGGGACTGCCAGAACCCAGACAGGGAAAGCTAATACATCCAAAGTGACAGCCCAAATGGCTGATCTTATCCAGGCCCCAAAGGGGCATTACCATAGTCAAGCAACAATGGTAGAATCTAGATGCATAGAAACAGTGTTATTTGTTACACCATATCATAGGGGAAATAAAATTCCAGATCAACAACCATTTGCTTAAGTGAATGATAAGTCTGGGTAATTGGAGGAAGAGGCAGGCTACGGGGTGGCAGTCCACTCCAAGGGAAAATTTGAGAGTTTGATCCGAATTACATAAATATCCGAATTACGTAAATAGGGTATTAATCTGTTGCCATTCCCGCAGCAGTGCTCGACATTGCAAACAGTCCAAAATTCTCAGCAAATCTACCAGTTGTGAGGGGACTTGGAACTCGGCCCCGATCGCCTTGGGGCTGAGCCGAAAATCTCCATCGATCCTGGCCCAATAGCCATATAGCTTTTGGTTGGAAAAAGAGCTATTGACGGCCCAACCCCCGTCATTGAGGGGAGTTATTTCGGCAATGGCATGGGGAGGCACTTCCAGTTCCCGATGAAGGATTTCAGCCAAAGTTAGCTCCACCTTAGCTAGATCTGTTAGCCGCCCTCCAGGGAAATCCCAAGTTGCCCTACCTATACCCGGCCGGAAAATGGGATGGGGTAAAAGCAGGCGATCGCCTTGTTGAGGCAACACTATTAAAGAGTCAGCCTTTTCCACCCGCCAATAATCCAATTTCCTTTCCCGATCATCCCGCCACCGTTCCCCCCTGAGGGTCAACCAAGGGTTTTTAACCTCCGCAAAACACTCCAGTAAAGTCCAAGCCGGAGCATCGGGCTGATTTTCCCGTGCGGACTCTGAGCCAATTTGTAAAACTTGCCCCTCGTTCCAAGGGCGATCATAACTTTTATCTATGGAGATCATTGTCAAAATCCGCTTCTTAACATTTCTTAAAATTAAAGCTGTTATAGCAACAACATTGATTAATTTCTATCTAATTTTTGACGGTGCCCATTGCTATCAGTTGTAAGTTGATGAAAATGCTGTAAATTTTTGTAACAAAGTTCAACTTTGTCTTGACTTTTGTAAGTCTTTGCAAAATCTAGGAGCTAGAACTGGTCAGGGCTGGGGCAATTTTTAATTATTGTTACGCAGGTCTTGCCTAGGGGGGGGGAGGCCGTATTATCTTCTAGTGATGTTTGCTGAAAACGCCTATCTGTGCAAGGTTTAACATCGTTATTATGAAGCGAAAACTAATTCCCTTTTTTACGCTTCCTCTATTACACTATTCTGCATAGGAAACCCTTAATAGTTCATTGTCGAGCGAGGAGAACCCTGCATGACAATTAGTCCACCCGAAAGAGAGGCTAAGGCCAAAGTCTCGGTTGATAACAATCCGGTACCAACTTCCTTCGAGAAGTGGGGCAAGCCGGGTCACTTCGACCGGACTTTAGCTAGAGGTCCCAAAACCACCACTTGGATTTGGAATCTCCATGCCAATGCCCATGATTTTGATAGTCAGACCAGCGATTTAGAAGATGTTTCGCGCAAAATCTTCAGTGCTCACTTTGGGCACCTCGCTGTGGTCTTTGTTTGGTTAAGTGGAATGTACTTCCACGGCGCGAAATTTTCCAATTACGAAGGTTGGTTAGCCGACCCTACCCACATTAAACCCAGTGCCCAAGTGGTTTGGCCCATTGTTGGTCAAGGCATCTTGAACGGAGATGTGGGCGGCGGCTTCCACGGTATTCAGATTACGTCTGGCCTGTTTTATCTCTGGCGGGCCTCCGGTTTCACCGACAGCTATCAGCTCTACTGCACCGCCATTGGCGGTTTGGTTATGGCTGCCCTGATGCTGTTCGCTGGCTGGTTCCACTACCACGTCAAAGCTCCCAAGTTGGAATGGTTCCAAAATGTGGAGTCGATGATGAACCATCATTTGGCTGGTTTGTTGGGCTTAGGCTCCTTGGGATGGGCGGGTCACCAGATCCACGTCTCCATGCCCATTAATAAACTTTTGGATGCTGGGGTTGCTCCTAAGGACATTCCCCTTCCCCACGAGTTTATTTTGGAACCGAGCAAGATGGCGGAACTCTACCCCAGCTTTGCCCAAGGTTTGACACCGTTCTTTACCCTCAACTGGGGAGTCTACGCGGACTTCCTCACCTTTAAAGGGGGATTGAATCCAGTCACCGGCGGCCTCTGGTTGTCTGATACCGCTCACCACCATTTGGCGATCGCCGTCCTGTTCATCATTGCCGGTCATATGTACCGCACGAACTGGGGCATCGGCCATAGCATGAAAGAGATCCTCGAAGCCCACAAGGGCCCCTTCACTGGGGAAGGTCACAAAGGACTTTATGAAATCCTGACTACTTCTTGGCACGCTCAATTAGCCATTAACCTCGCCCTGTTAGGTTCTTTGACGATCATCGTTGCACAACACATGTATGCGATGCCGCCCTATCCCTATCAGGCGATCGATTACGCTACGCAGTTATCCCTGTTCACCCACCACATGTGGATTGGCGGCTTCCTCATCGTAGGAGCCGGTGCCCATGGCGCTATCTTCATGGTGCGTGATTATGATCCCGCCAAAAACGTTAATAACTTGCTGGATCGGATGCTGCGCCACCGTGATGCCATCATTTCCCATCTCAACTGGGTATGTATTTTCCTCGGCTTCCATAGCTTCGGTCTCTACATCCACAATGACACCATGCGGGCTTTAGGCCGTCCCCAGGACATGTTTTCCGACACGGCCATTCAACTGCAACCAATCTTTGCCCAATGGGTACAGCACCTGCACACCCTGGCCCCCGGAGCCACCGCTCCCAACGCCTTGGCCACTGCCAGCTATGCCTTTGGCGGAGAAACCATTGCCGTTGCCGGTAAAGTCGCCATGATGCCCATCACCCTGGGTACTGCCGACTTCATGGTTCACCACATCCACGCTTTCACCATCCACGTAACGGCATTGATCCTCCTCAAAGGGGTTCTGTATGCCCGTAGTTCTCGCCTTGTCCCTGATAAAGCGAATCTCGGTTTCCGTTTCCCCTGTGATGGCCCCGGTCGTGGCGGTACCTGCCAAGTATCTGGTTGGGACCACGTTTTCCTCGGTCTGTTCTGGATGTACAACTCCCTTTCCATCGTCATCTTCCACTTCAGTTGGAAAATGCAATCTGATGTTTGGGGTACGGTTGCTCCCGATGGCAGTGTCACCCACGTAACCCTAGGCAACTTTGCCCAGAGTGCCATCACTATCAACGGCTGGTTGCGGGACTTCCTCTGGGCCCAAGCCGCCAACGTCATCAACTCCTACGGTTCCGCCCTGTCGGCCTATGGCATCATGTTCCTCGCCGGACACTTTGTCTTTGCCTTCAGCCTCATGTTCCTGTTCAGTGGACGGGGATATTGGCAAGAGTTGATCGAGTCCATCGTCTGGGCTCACAACAAGCTGAATGTGGCTCCGGCCATTCAACCCCGCGCTTTGAGCATCATTCAAGGTCGTGCGGTCGGTGTAGCGCACTATCTCCTCGGAGGTATTGTTACCACCTGGGCGTTCTTCCTCGCCCGCAGTCTTTCCATTGGCTAGACTTTGAGCTGAAGTTGGGTTTTCCGGGATAAACCAGGGGGATTGGCTGAGGTTTTTGCTATCCTTAATCCTCCCCCTGCCCTCCACCCTCCCCAGCATTTAATAGAAGCGGTTTTAATTTCGCTTTTACCCCATATTCACCCCTATAACCCCTTGTTATAGTGGCTTTAACAATCCGGAAATGAGCAGCGCTTCTGCATTAGCCTCATTTTGCTTGCTTAACGAGGAGAATTTCCGAAAAAGCTATGGCAACTAAATTTCCTAAATTTAGCCAGGATCTCGCCCAAGACCCGACTACACGGCGTATTTGGTACGGGATTGCTACGGCCCACGACTTTGAAACCCACGATGGGATGACCGAGGAAAATCTTTACCAAAAGATTTTTGCCTCCCACTTTGGACACATCGCCATCATTTTCCTGTGGACGTCTGGCACCCTTTTCCACGTTGCGTGGCAGGGTAATTTTGAACAATGGATTAAAGATCCTTTAAACATTCGCCCGATCGCCCATGCGATTTGGGACCCCCACTTTGGCGAGGGAGCTGTCAATGCTTTCACCCAAGCTGGGGCTTCTAACCCGGTTAACATTGCTTATTCCGGGGTTTACCACTGGTTCTACACCATTGGTATGACCACCAACCAAGAGCTCTATTCTGGTGCGGTCTTCCTATTAGTGTTAGCTTCCCTGTTTTTATTTGCAGGCTGGTTACACCTCCAACCGAAGTTCCGTCCTAGCTTAGCCTGGTTCAAAAATGCCGAATCCCGCTTAAATCACCACCTGGCTGGTTTGTTCGGGGTTAGCTCCTTGGCTTGGGCTGGTCACTTGGTCCACGTTGCGATTCCCGAAGCCCGGGGTCAACACGTTGGTTGGGATAACTTCCTGTCCACTCCTCCCCACCCCGCTGGTTTGATGCCTTTCTTCACCGGCAACTGGGGCGTGTATGCGGCGGATCCCGACACTGCTGGCCACATTTTTGGTACTTCTGAAGGTGCTGGTACCGCAATCCTGACCTTCCTGGGTGGTTTCCATCCCCAAACGGAAGCTCTCTGGTTGACGGACATTGCCCACCACCATTTGGCGATCGCCGTGATCTTCATCATTGCTGGTCACATGTATCGCACCAACTGGGGCATTGGCCACAGCATCAAAGAAATTCTTAATGCCCATAAAGGTCCCCTAACCGGCGCAGGCCATACCAACCTGTACGACACCATCAATAACTCCCTCCACTTCCAACTCGGCTTAGCCTTGGCAAGCTTAGGGGTTATTACTTCCCTGGTGGCGCAGCACATGTACTCCCTGCCCTCCTACGCCTTTATTGCCCAGGACCACACCACCCAGGCAGCACTCTACACCCATCACCAGTACATTGCTGGATTCTTGATGGTTGGTGCTTTTGCCCACGGTGCCATCTTCTTTGTCCGGGATTACGATCCCGTGGCTAATAAAGATAATGTGCTGGCCCGCATGCTTGAACACAAAGAGGCTCTGATTTCCCACTTAAGCTGGGTGTCTCTCTTCTTGGGCTTCCACACCCTTGGTCTTTATGTCCATAACGATGTGGTGGTGGCCTTCGGTACTCCCGAAAAACAAATTCTGATCGAGCCCGTTTTTGCCCAATGGATTCAAGCAACTTCCGGTAAAGCTCTCTACGGCTTTGACGTGTTGCTCTCCAATCCTGACAGCATTGCTTCCACCACTGGAGCCGCTTGGTTACCCGGCTGGTTGGATGCTATCAACAGCGGCACCAACTCTCTGTTCTTGACCATTGGCCCTGGCGACTTCTTGGTTCACCATGCGATCGCCCTAGGGTTGCACACCACTGCCCTGATTTTGATCAAAGGTGCTCTGGATGCCCGTGGTTCTAAGTTGATGCCGGACAAAAAAGACTTCGGTTACTCCTTCCCCTGTGATGGCCCCGGCCGTGGCGGTACCTGCGACATCTCTGCTTGGGATGCCTTCTACCTAGCCATGTTCTGGATGCTGAACACCTTGGGTTGGTTGACCTTCTACTGGCACTGGAAACACCTCGGTGTTTGGAGCGGTAACGTTGCTCAGTTCAACGAAAACTCCACCTACCTGATGGGATGGTTCCGAGATTACCTCTGGGCGAACTCTGCTCAGTTAATCAATGGTTACAACCCCTACGGTGTCAACAATCTGTCAGTTTGGGCTTGGATGTTCCTCTTCGGGCACCTGGTCTGGGCTACCGGCTTCATGTTCTTGATCTCTTGGCGGGGTTACTGGCAAGAGTTGATTGAAACCATCGTTTGGGCCCACGAGCGCACTCCTTTGGCGAACTTGGTTCGTTGGAAAGATAAGCCCGTTGCGTTGTCCATTGTTCAAGCCCGTTTGGTTGGTTTAGCCCACTTCACCGTTGGTTATGTGCTCACCTATGCGGCATTCCTAATTGCTTCCACAGCGGGTAAGTTCGGTTAACGAAAATCATCTGTTAGGTAATTAAGCTTGTCCCCTGCCCTCGTTGGTGGGGGATTTGCTTTGGGAATTAAATATTGCTACGGAAATTGCCCGATCGCCACAAAAAATGGATTGGAATCGGCCTCATTTAATCTTAAGTTTTTTGTTATTTTTACCCCATTGCTAATTTGTTTCCATCCCAAGTAGGCGGTCGCCACACAGGGCAATTAGGGCAGGGATATGGGGACGACGGGCGGGAATACGCCAACTAATGGTAATGTGGCGCATTAGGGTGAGGATGATGTAAATATCGATGGCTTGGCTAAGGTGGGGATTTTTTTTAGACTGTTTGGCCAAAAAAGCAGTTTTTAATGTTTGTTCTTGCCTAACCATGGCATCGGGATTGCCCCAGGTACGGAGGCTATATTCGGTCATATGGGCGATAAAGTTTCCCAGATCAACGGCGGGATTGCCTTGGCAATAGAGGTCGAGGTCCACCAACCAGAGGCGATCGCCATCTACCAAAATTTGGTCAGGGTAAAAGTCCCGGTGGATGGTTGTGACAGGATGGGGAGACTGATCTAAAAGCTCTCCTAGCCGTTCACTCTGGGCAATAAAATGCTGAATTTGTTTTTGCCACCGGGGTTGCTGGTGGACGAACTCCCGCAGGCGATCGCCAAGGATTTGTAATTCAGTGGCAATGGTATGGGTTTTGTTTGTGGGAACAGAATGGCTGTGGATTTTGTGGGCTAGGGCGGCAATTTTTTCCGGTAAGTCGGGACGGGTAATCAATAATTCTGTCGCAGGTTGACCGGGAACCCATCGTTGGAGCCACATCTGCCAGGGTTCAACAATGCCCAAAGGTTTTGGCACCGATAATCCATCTTCACTTTGCCCATGGAACCCGTTTTCCCATAACGCCCGTTGAGAGCCATAGCTTTTGTAATCTGTGCCCTTGGCGCGAATTTTGCCAAGGATAATTCCTTCCATCCCATCGGTTTCCAGATGATAGGCAATTAATGCCCGTCGCCCAGGTTTATGGCGTAGAAGCTCGGTTTTCTTGACCCCTCGTAAACCGGGAAAAATACTAGCTAGGTGCTGTTGAGCCAACTGGCGATCGAGGGCTAACGGTAGCCAAGGTATTTGGGGGTCAGGAGAAATTTCAGCCATGGTTAACGCCGCAGGGATTCGGTAACGGTGGCGAAGGTTTGCCGTTGAAAGAGATCAGCATAGACCCCCTGACGAGCCAGTAATTCGGCGTGGGTGCCCTGTTCCCTGATTTGTCCCTGGTCGAGGTAAAGGATTTGGTCAGCGGCGATCGCCAACTGCAGATTATGGGTTACCAAAAAAGTGGTGCGATTTTCCGCTAACCGTTCTAGGGCTTCAAAAACCAACTGTTCATTAACTTTATCCAAGCCGCTGGTGGGTTCATCCAGGATCAGAATGGGGGTTTGTCGCATGGCGGCCCTGGCGATCGCCAACCGTTGCCTTTGCCCACCGGACAAGGTAGTGCCTCGTTCTCCCACCACCGTATCGTAACCCTGGGGCAGTTCCAGAATAAATTCATGGGCATTGGCTAAACGGGCCGCCCCTTTAATTTCTGCCATCGTTGCCCCCTCTATGCCATAGGCGATATTTTCCCGAATCGTTGCCGCAAACAATAAACTCTCCTGTAATACCACTGCCATTTGGTTCCGCAGACTCGTTAGTTGATAATTCCGCAGATCATGACCATCGATAAGAATTTCCCCTGCTGTCGGGTCATACAGGCGCAGTAAAAGACTCAAAAGGGTGGACTTACCACTGCCGGAAGCACCAACGAGGGCGATTTTTCCCCCCGGTTGCACCGTTAAATTCAACCCCTTAAGAATTGCTTGGTCGGGATGATAACCAAAGGAAACATGTTTAAATTCAATCAATCCCTGGAGAGATGGGGCAGTAATAGCCCCTGGTTTGTCCTGAATATCGGGGGTTTCTGCCAAAATATTCAAAATTCGTTCCCCTGATGCCGCCGCCTTGGCCAGACGACCTGTGTATTTAGCAAAATTCTGCACCGGTTTGTAGGCATTGCGCAGATAGGTTAAAAATACCAAAACCGTTCCCGCTGTCAGAGCATCTTCAATGACCAGATGGCCTCCGAAACCCATCACCAAAGCTGTACCGAGGGCAATCAACACGTCCACTGATCGCTCTAAGTTGGCTGCTAATCGTTTAGTTTCAATGTTTTCTAGGAGGCTCCGTTGATTTTGGCGGCTAAACAGATCGGCAAAGGCCTGTTCTAAGGAAAGGGCTTGGACCAGTTTAATGGCGGCGAGGGATTCAGCGGCGGTGGAGGCAACGGCCCCTTCCTGGTGACGTTGGGTGAGGGAAGCATGGCGAATTTTGGCACTTAAACGATTGGCGGCCAACCAGAATAGGGGAAAAGTAACCAAGGACAAAAGGGTTAATTTCAGGTCTAGCCAGGCCATTACCCCTACCATCCCCCCCAAAGTTAAAAAGCTAACCACCAGGGGCAACGCCGCCGTGAGCAAAATTTCCTGGAGACGGTTGGCATCGCTACTCACCCGGATAATCAGATCGCCACTGCGGGCTTGGTAGTGGTAACGCAAAGAAAGCCGTTGTAGATGGCCATAGAGTTGATCTCGCACTTGAGCCATAACGCGGCTGCCAACGATCGCCAAACTGACACTATTCCAATAGGTGGCGATCGCCCGACTAACGGCAATGATAATCACCCCGACAGCAATTAAGACCAAGAGCCAAACCGGATCGAGATTCGTAAAGCCGAAAAAAGCCAAGGTCGGTTGAGTTTGAGCGGGAATCAATACCCTATCAATGAGCAGCTTGAGGGGCCAGGGTTCCAACAGTCGGAACCCCACGTCCGCCAGCAAAGTCACCATCGCTACCAGCAAGAGTCGCCACTGGGCACGAATTTGGGGCCAAAAGGTGGTGATCACTGCCCAGAGGCCTGGCACAGCTTTGGTTATGGGGGAGGCACGGTTCATTTATCGGCAATTTTTAACTTCAATGGTAAAAAATCAGACTTGGGCGATCGCCAAAATCTGAGCAGCAATGCGATCCCAGGTGTGGTGTTTAAGCACGAAGTCACGGGCCGCCAGACCTAACTGTTGCCGTTGCTGGGGCGATCGCCAGAGACGTTCGAGGGCCTCGGCCAGGGCTGTCGGTTCCCCCGGTAGACACAAAATCCCCGTCACCCCATCGTCAATAATGTCCTTCACTTGACCGATGCGACTAGCCACTATGGGTAACCCGGCCGCCATGTATTCCACCACTTTCAGGGGCGAAAAATAAAAATCTTCACTGGCGGGATAGGGGGCCACGGCAACGCTCATTTGACTTAACCAGTGGGGGACTTGCTCTGGAGGGATTGTACCGGTCCACTGTACTTGGGCAGTTAAATTGCGCTGGGCGATCGCTCGTTCAAGGACTTGCCGTTGGGGGCCATCACCGACAATCAACAGACGAGCTTCCGGGACAGTTCGTCGCAGTTGGGCAAAGGCTTCAATCAGGTAATCCAGGCCATGCCAGGGCTTAAGGGAACCAACAAAACCCACAGTGAAGAGTTCTGTCTGAGATAGTTTGGACAGAGCGGCAAAACGAGCTGGGTTTATCCCATTGGGCATGACAAAAAGGCGATCGCCAGAAACCCATTGTTGCAAATAGGATTTAACCTCTTGGGACACTGCGATTAAAGCTGTTGCTGATCCAAAGGCTGTTTCGGCCACCTGCAAAGCCAAATCCCGGTCTAGTAAAACCCGGTGTGTGGCTTGCTCTTCAATTAAGGGTGCATTCACTTCTAAAATGCCAGGAATCTGACAGTTTCGGGCAAAGGTCATTCCCGCATGACTCCAGAGGGAATAACGTTCATAAACAAGATCATAGGGATCTGCCTGGGTTAATAAATTTTGCAACGTCTGATTTTGTTGAAATAAGCCCTGTTCCCGCACTGCTGGATCTCCTTTGGGCACCTTGGGCAGGCAGTGAACGGGTAAATCAACTAAATCCTTGGGCGGTTCACCCCCCAGCTTCGCCGCAAACAGGGTCACCGTTGCCCCCTGGTTCTGAAAGGCGTGGATAATCTCTTGCACATGGATTGAGGCACCTTTACAACCAAAGACTGGAATGCCGGGATCGACACAGATGTAAGCAATCTTCATCGTTTGGCCTCCCCTAAATGAAATAAGTCACGGAGTTGGGCGCTATTGCGTCGCAGGTCAAAAGCCTGTTCTAACCGTTGGCGGGCCTGCTGGGCGTAACGATGACGTAAATCTGCTTGGTTCAAGAGGGTTTGGAGCGCTTTGGCTAACTCTTCCGGGTCATTTTGGGCCACCAGCAATCCTGTTTCCTGATGCTGAACAATTTCAGGAATCCCCGTTACATCCGTCGCCACGCAGGGAGTCCCCAAGGCGATCGCCTCTAACAAAACTGTGGGCAAACCATCCCGATTGCCATCCCGGCCAACAATGTAGGGGGCGGCAAACACCTTTGCCCGTTTTAGCAGTTGAAACACTTCCCCCTGGGGTTTGGGGCCAGTGATCTCCACCCAAGGCTCTAGCTGATGCTGGACAATTTGCGATCGCAATGTCGCTTCCAAGGAACCAGCACCGACGATCTGACAACGGAACTCACAATCCCAACGGCGCAAGAGATCGCAGGCGCTGATTAGATAAGTCAAGCCTTTCTTTTCTACTAGGCGTGACACAGAGATAATTAACGGCGGTTCACAATTTTCCGACCGGGGTTGGTAGGGCAATTCTGTTAAATCCATACCGTTGTAAATACGCTGTACTTTGCTGGCGGCTTCCCCGTACTGGTGCTGTAAATAAGCCCGGTTATAGTCGCTGACGGTTACCACCACGCAGGCATCTTGGAGTTTGCAGCTAAAATCTGCCGGATCGACGCTTTCATGGAAAATATCCTTGGCATGAGCCGTAAAACTGTAGGGCACCCCAGCAAAATGGGCCGCTAAGCGAGTAACACTGGTGGCAACGCTGGCAAAATGGGCATGGAGATGGGTAATTCCGTGGTGACGGACGGCTTGAGCAAGCCAGAGGGCCTGGTACAAAACACTAGAGCGCTCTCCGCTGGCGTAGGCTAACTTCTCCCAAATATTAGGAATGAGAGCCGCGGTGGCTTGGATTTCCGCCCAGAGGTAACTAGCAGCGGTGGGATTTTGCCCCAATAAATCAGGGTGCGATCGCCCTTGGCTGGGTTTTTGGATATAGGTAACGGGGGCCTTCACCCGGGCAATTTTGTCTTGGAAATAGCTATCTACCGGAGGACGGAGGGCAAAAATTTTGATGTCTAAACCCGCTGCTTCGTGGGCAAGAATTTCATTGACAATGAACGTTTCTGAATAACGAGGATAGCGTTTAACAACGTAGGCAATGGCCATGGAACATTTACGACGGAATGGGCTAGCAAGCTTGGCAGGTGAAACAATTACGGGTTCTGAGCAATTGACCTAGAACTAGGGGAAGTTGTTGGGTGGCCCGGAGATTTAGAACTGGTTTGTTATGTTGGTTGGCCGGTGCAGAGTGAAGCCAAGCTGTCAAATTTTGGGCATTTACTTGATCAGGATGAAGCAAATCTACCAGACCCAGTTGTTTTAAGCGGGTGGCCCGCAGCCATTGTTCTTGCCGAGGTTTAATGCGGGGAATAATCAGAGCTGGTTTTTGGAAGGAAAGAATTTCGCAGGTGGTGTTGTAGCCCCCCATGGTGATTACCCGTTCCGCCGCCCACATCAACATGGTTGGTTCAGAACAATAGGACAGGATAGTGAGGTGGGGATTCTTCTGGGCACTGATCTTTAACTTTTGTCGCACAGACTCGGGCATAAACGGCCCTGTGAGCAGTACCCCCGGCAAGTCGGCGGTGAAGGGAATTTGGGCAAAGGCGATCGCCAGGGTTTCCCCATCCTGACCTCCTCCCACAGCACCGAGAATGAACCGGGATGGTAATTTCCAGTTACTTAACGTTTCTTGCCAAGGTTTAGTTAGATGTTGGAGGCGATCGCCCTGATGGAAATAGCCAAGGGGCCGCATTTTCGCCGTCACGTCGGGGGCAAAACCATACTCCTGTCGTAGGTCATAAACTTGCGGGTCACCATAAACCCAGACGGCATCGTAATAGCGACGAATAGCCCTTTCATTATCTGCTTGCCCCCAATCCCGCTGCACAGTCCCCGGTTGATCCAAAATATCCCTTAAGCCAAGTACACAAAGGCTTTCTGGTCGTTGTCGCAGATATTTCAAACTGGGATCCAGTTCCCGTTCCACTCCCCGGGGCACATTGTCCACCATCAGCACATCCGGCTGAAATTGCTGAATTGTTTTTAGAATTAACTGTGATCGCCACGCAATCAACTTCTCCAAAGGCAGATCCAGATCCCGGCCGCCGTAGGAACCATCGGCATTTTTTCGCAGACTGGGCAAATTCACATAGTTAATACCCGCAGCAGTTAGCGCTTCATTTCCTTCTTCAATGCCGGTAATTACCAAAATTTTAACGGGTAATCTAGACTTTTGTAACGTTTGGGCAATGAGTAAATTACGGCGCTTATGCCCCAACCCCATGGTGTCGTGGGAATACAGCACAATGCGATAGCAAAGGGAAGCCGTAGCCCTATGGCCCAATCCACCGGACTTTTTTAACGCCAATTTTTTCGGCGATCGCCGGGGGAAATGTTGTCGTAGTCGGGGTGATTGAATGGAGTGCATGGGAAAATGTTGGCTGTTCCAAATTTAAAGTTGTTGATAGTAATATCAAGTTGGTCAGCCTCGGTTGTGTTTCGATAGTGCTCCACTGTTCTAAATTTGCAGTAAGATTTCAATAAAAATTCTCTATCTCTCTTACGTTAATCTAGGTGGAAGAATAATAAATTCTATGCTGTCCATTAAGCATAAATAATCAGTACTAGACACATTGATATTTGGCACTAGTTCCCATAGTTCAAACCTCGCTATAAAAAAGCAGATAATCTTGGCGGTAATGTAATCGCGGCACCACCACCATAGATCCTTCTGCTAATTTGCTGACAAAAATATGTTCAAATAGGACTCTACTTTATCCTCAGATTCCATTGGACAACTTTTAGTTTGTCCACTAGATCAGATAATATTGAGGGGCTTTTACTTAGTTTCGTCTCAATGTTGGTAGAGGACAGAGCTGCTTTTCAACAACAATCGAAAATAATTAGAAAATTAACTACGATCAATTGCCGATCTATCTTAATGCTTCCATTTGCCCCAAAATACTGTTTCCATGGGAGTTTAGACTATGACTAACAAAACACTGCTTGGTTAGAGTCAGATCCCCCAGGTGGCCACCAAGCTCTAATCTAAATTCTTGCTAGAGTTGAGAAAACATCCCCATGGCCAATATCCTCTTAGTGGACGATGAAAACGCCTTAACGGAACCCTTGAGCAAAGCCCTAGGGCACCAGGGCCATACCATTGACGTGGCTGACCAAGGAAAAACAGGCCTAGCCATGGCGATCGCCGGTCAATATGACTTGTTAATCCTTGATTGGATGTTGCCCCAAGTATCAGGGTTGGAGATTTGTCGTCAAATTAGGATTCTGGGTCATTCAACGCCGGTTTTATTTCTCACTGCCAAAGATACCCTTGATGACCGAGTGGCGGGCTTGGATGCCGGTGGAGATGACTATTTAATTAAGCCCTTTGAACTACGGGAGCTTTTAGCCCGGGTGCGGGCCCTACTGCGGCGACAAAGCCACGGAGAAACCATCACGGAAACCCTGGGTGCAGTCAAAAATAATTTGCTCAGCGTCAACAACGTTAGCCTAGATGTGGCCAATCAGGTGGCCTATTGCCAGGGTCAACGCATTGCCCTTTCGGAAAAGGAAGTGGCGCTGTTAACCCTATTCTTACAAGCTCCCGGACAAATTCTCAGTCACGAAGAGATCTATTCCCACCTTTGGCCCGGCGAAAGCCCCCCCAGTAGTAACGTGCTGGCGGCCCTGGTGCGATTACTGCGGCGCAAAATTGAACAGCCCAATGCCCCCCGCCTGATTAATTCCGTTTATGGCAAGGGGTACTGTTTTGAGGCCAATTAGCCGATGATCGCCTTAACTGCGTCCACAATTTGGGGCGGTTGCACAATGGTCAGCCGTTCCAACATACCGTTGTAGGGAGTGGGAATATCTTGGGAAGAAAGGCGCACCACAGGCCCGTCCAATTCATCAAAGAGATGATCATTGATTAGAGCAATGAGCTCAGCGCCGATGCCTCCGGTTTTCATACATTCTTCGACAATAATGACCCGATGGGTTTTCTTCACCGAAGCGCTGATGGTTTCCATGTCAAAGGGCTTGAGGGAAATCAAATCAATAATTTCCGGGTCGTAGCCTTCTTTTTCCAAAGTTTTTAGTGCCTGTAAACAATGGTGACGCATGCGGGAATAGGTCAAAATAGTGACATCCTTACCGGGACGCACCACTTCGGCTTTATCCAGAGGCACAATATATTCGTAGTCGGGTAAGTTTTCTTTCAAGTTGTACAAAAGTACGTGCTCAAAAAATAACACTGGGTTATTATCCCGAATGGCTGCTTTGAGCAATCCCTTGGCGTTATAGGGGGTGGAGCAAGCCACAATTTTTAACCCCGGCACCGCATGGAAATAGGCCTCCAACCGTTGGGAATGTTCTGCCCCCAATTGCCGACCTACGCCCCCAGGACCACGGATAACCATGGGAATTTGGTAATTGCCGCCGGAGGTATAGCGCAACATCCCCGCATTATTGGCAATTTGGTTAAACGCCAGCAGAAGAAAACCCATATTCATGCCTTCAATGACTGGGCGCAATCCTGTCATGGCCGCCCCGACCGCCATGCCGGTGAAACTGTTTTCGGCGATGGGAGTATCCAGCACCCGCATTTCGCCATACTTCTCGTACAAATCCTTGGTCACCTTATAGGAACCGCCATAGAGTCCCACATCTTCTCCCAGCACAAGGACGTTGACATCCCGTCCCATTTCTTCGTCAAGGGCTTGGCGTAGGGCGGCAAACAGTAGGGTCTCAGCCATGATTTCTGGGGGAAAACTTAGTTTTTAATAACAATTTAGACCGCCGCCGCATCTCTCCTTGTTGGTCCGGTGTAGGCAAACCAAGCAAGGGCGATCGGGGCACAACAATCTAGTATTCTGACACACTGGCTGGCCACCATAGCGGAGATTTTAGTCAGGGGACAAGGGTGGATGTCGATTAGGGCACAAAGGCGAAGGCTATTTATAGTTTTTTACACTAGTCCAAGCAACTAATTACCGTGGTCAACAGCACTAGGACCTTGCAGCTTGATTTGCCCGTGCCATGTTTTTGATAGGATAAAAAGCTAGCTAAGTTGTAATCTTCGCTTGCTTAGTCCGATTGACTGTTTCCATCCGTTTCCCTAGAGGAATTTTCCATGCCCCAGGCCGTTGGCGTGATACAAACCCTTGGCTTTCCCTCCGTTTTGGCCGCTGCCGATGCCATGCTCAAGGGGGGTAGGGTGACCCTGGTGTACTATGACTTGGCCGAGAGGGGGAATTTTGTGGTGGCGATACGGGGCCCAGTATCGGAGGTTAATCTGTCAATGAAGATGGGTCTAGCCGCGGTCAATGAGTCTGTTATGGGGGGAGAAGTTGTCAGCCACTATATTGTGCCCAATCCACCCGAAAATGTACTGGCAGTTTTGCCGGTGGAATACACAGAAAAAGTCGCTCGCTTCCGCACCTGAGGTAGACTTTTCTGCCCTCGTAGTCCGATGTACACCACTTAGCCTATAGTTGACCATGGGATTCTTGCTAATTCCCACCCCGACTAGTCGTTAAGTCGAAGGTTTGGGTTTTATTTATCTGTCCTTTCGTTTTTGCCGCCACTGTCAAGGAGAACAATATGTCCGCCCAATCCGCCGTCGGTTCCATTGAAACCATTGGTTTTCCCGGTATTCTTGCCGCTGCTGATGCCATGGTTAAGGCCGGTAGGATTACCATTGTGGGCTATATTCGGGCAGGGAGTGCTCGTTTCACCCTTAATATCCGTGGCGATGTACAGGAAGTAAAAACTGCCATGGCTGCTGGTATTGATGCCATTAACCGCACGGAAGGGGCAGACGTAAAAACCTGGGTGATTATTCCCCGACCCCATGAAAACGTGGTGGCAGTTCTGCCCATCGATTTTAGTCCTGAAGTGGAGCCTTTCCGGGAAGCAGCAGAAGGTTTAAATCGTCGTTAATTTTTTTGTTGGGAAACTGAGAAGCATAGACGAGATAAGGTAGGTTACTGAATTCCCCAATGCGTCAAATTTTGATTGCACCAGACTCTTTTAAGGGGACGCTTTCCGCTGGTGAGGTTTGCCAGATTGCTCTAGATGTTTTAGCGCCGGAATTTGATTGTATTGCCCATCCCTTGGCTGATGGCGGCGAAGGAACCCTGGAGGCGATCGCCAATAATCTCGACAGCCAATGGCAGACAGTGCGAGTACAGGGCCCATTGCCAGATCAAAAGGTTAATGCCCGTTACGTGTGGTTGTCAGAAAAGAAAACAGCAGTCATTGAAATGGCACAAGCCAGTGGTTTACCCCTGGTATCCCTTGGGGAACGTAATCCGGAAATTGCTACCAGTTACGGCACCGGAGAATTAATTGCCCACGCTGTTAAGCAAGGAGCAACGCAAATTCAATTGGCGATCGGCGGCTCTGCTACCAATGACGCAGGTTTAGGTTTACTAATGGCATTGGGTTGGCAGTTCTTAGATTCTCAAGGTCAGTCCGTCGGTTGGGGAGGGCAAGCCCTGGGTAAGGTTGCCGAAATTATTCCTCCAGTCTTAAATGCTTTTCCTCAGGTAACCGTTTTATGCGATGTGACCAATCCTTTTTATGGTGCTAATGGGGCCGCCCAGGTCTATGCTCCGCAAAAAGGGGCAGATCCAGCTATGGTTCAACGCTTGGATCGAGGTTTGCGTCATTTTGCCCGAGTAGTGCGGGAGTTTGATGGCTTTGAAATTAATTTTCCTCGGGCCGGGGCCGCTGGGGGAATGGGAGGGGGCGTGGCCTGGGCATTGGAGGCAAAGATAGAATCAGGTTTTACGGCGATCGCCAAATTGACCCAGTTGGAACAAGCCATGGCTGGATACGATCTAGTAATTACCGGAGAAGGTTGCTTCGATCATCAATCCCTACAGGGTAAGGTGGTGGGAGGCGTTCTTGAGCTAGCAGAAAAAATCAATAAACCGGCGATCATCGTAGCGGGACAATGCCAATTAAGTCAGACAGTTTTACCTAACGTGCTGAGAATTTTTAGCCTAGTGGGGCCGGATATGCCCCGAGAAAAAGCTTTACAACATCCTCAAACAGCCCTGAGAAAAAGATTGGTTCAAGTGAAACAATACTTAACCCAAAGTCAAAACTGAATTCAGACAAATGCTCCATCATCACGCCGGGAACCATGGCCGGCCTAAAAACTGGCCCTGACTCTAGCCATCACCAAAATAGCAACTATAATCTGTTATTAACCATCAACATCATCGTTCCGTGAGCAGAAGCTGTAGGCGGTTTTTCTTTACCAACACTGATTGTGGTCCTGGCTCCCTGAGCTAGCCCGCAAAACAGACCAATGGCCTTGCTTAGCCTAGCATCTACCATGAATCTAAAGAAAATTGTCAACTTCTCCCACTCTTTCGAAAAAAACGTGTACAATGTGTCACTGAGTATAGGACTTGGTTCCCGTAGTCATTATTAGGTGTGAGGAAAAGCTAAAAATGCTTAAACTATCTTGGAAGTCCCTGTTAGTGAGCCCTGCTGTGATCGGTGCCGCCCTTGTGGCTGGTGCTGCTAATGCTGCTCCCGACAACGTTACGAATGCTCAAGTTTTAGACCAATTAGACCAATACACTGCCGAAGGTCAGTCTTCTGCCATTGATCAAGTAACCAGCGTTAGCGAACTCCGCGATGTGCAACCCACTGCCTGGGCCTATGAAGCGCTCAAGAGCTTGGTGGAACGCTACGGTTGTATCGTTGGTTACCCTGACCGTACCTTCCGTGGCGATCGGGCCCTCAGCCGTTGGGAATTTGCCGCCGGTCTTAACGCCTGTATGAACGTTATGGAACGTTTGATTCAGGAAAACGTGGCTGTTCTCCGAGAGGACATCGACAAACTAAAACGCCTCATGCAGGAATTCGAGGCAGAATTGGCTGCTTTGGGCGCTCGGGTTGATAACCTCGAAGCCCGCACCTCTTTCCTCGAAGACCATCAGTTTTCTACCACCACCAAATTGACCGGGGAAGTAATATTTGCTCCCACCGCCATTTTTGGTACCAAAAAGACTCTCAACAACCAAACCGATAACAACCAAGCGGTATTCCAGAACCGGGTTCGTTTACAGTTCAACACCAGCTTCTCCGGTGAAGACCTGTTGGTCACCCGTCTCGCCGCTGGTAACGGTAATCGCTTCAAGAGCTTCTATCCTACTCAGAATGTTATTGATCCCGAGACCGGTAACCCCATCGGTATTGTAGGTGACTACTATGAAAGCCCCACCTTTACCCAGGTGCACCAGCTTTCCCCCGGCGACAACAACAACGTAGCCGTTGACTGGTTAGCTTACTATGTTCCCTTGGATCTGGGCGAAAACTTCCGTCTCAACAACTACATTGCTGCTTGGGGCGGTATCTGGGATGACTTCGTTCCTACCCTGAACCCCTATTTCGACGACTACACTGGCGGGAAAGGTTCCTTGAGTCAGTTCACCGCCCAGAACCCCATCTACTCCATTGGTGGCGGTACTGGTATAGGTACAAGCCTCGAGTTGGGCTTCCTCAGCAATCTGTTGGGCCCCACTTCCTTGAGCTTGGGTTACTTGGCTAGCACCGGCAACAACCCCAGCAGTGGTGGCTCTGTTACTAACCCTGCCACCGGCAACAATTATGACTTCAGCAGCGGTGGTAACGGTTTGTTTAACGGTGGCTATAGCGCCTTGGCTCAAATTACCACCAACATTTTCGACCGGGTTAGCCTAGGCTTCACCTACGTTAATGCTTACACCACCCCTGATGCCGCTATCTTCGGCAAAGGCGGCACTCAAGGTATTGTCGGTACCACTGCGGCTAACCTCAACCGTTCTGAGTTGAACGATGACTTTGTGAACGGTTTGGGTGTAGGTGCTCCTCCTGTGGATGCAGCTACCTACAACAATAATGTGAGCGGTGGTAGCACATCTGGCAACGTTATCAACCCCTATGACTTTGGTGGTAAGCAAACCAACAGCTATGGCGTTCAAATGGCTTGGAACATTGCCGATTGGCTGAGCTTCAGTGCCTATGGTAGCTACACCAATGTTACTTTGATTGGTAAAGACAACGGTGATATCTGGACCTACGGTGGAGGCTTTGCCTTCCCCGACCTTGGTAAAGAAGGCAACGTTCTTGGCATCTTTGCTGGTGTTCAACCCTATGTTTCCGGTTTCACCAACAATACTTTGGGAACCACCTTTGTAACCACTGCTAATCCTCTGCAAGTTGAATTGTTCTACAAATATCAACTCACCGATAACCTTTCTATAACTCCCGGTGTGATCTGGATTTCCAAGCCTGAACAGACCACGAACGCCACCGACGCCTTCATCGGCACCGTTCGTGGTACCTTCACTTTCTAAGCCTGAGTCCGTCTTCTTAAGGCACTTGTTTGAAAGTTAAACTCTAATAACTCTTTAACCCCGCCTCTGGTGGGGTTTTTCGTTGTAAGATGCAGGCAGATTTCCCTTCTTGGTGGGCCCTTACCTATGAAAATTGCCAGTAATATTACAGAGCTAATTGGCCGTACTCCTCTGGTTCGCCTCAATCGCATTCCCCTATCGGAGGGATGTGGGGCCAAGATTGTGGTTAAGTTGGAGGGGATGAATCCAGCGGCTTCGGTAAAAGACCGCATTGGCATCAATATGATTAATCGGGCAGAACAAGAGGGATTAATTGAACCAGGGAAGACTCTGCTCATTGAGCCCACTTCTGGTAACACCGGCATTGCCCTTGCCATGGTGGCCGCAGCCAAGGGTTACCAATTAATTTTGACGATGCCTGAAACCATGAGCCAAGAACGGCGGGCGATGTTAAAAGCCTATGGAGCAAAACTAGAACTGACCCCGGGGAGTGAAGGGATGGGGGGATGTATTAGAAGAGCCCAAGAATTGGCTGAGAGTTTGCCAAATGCCTATATGTTGCAACAGTTTGATAATCCGGCTAATCCTCAAATTCATCAACAGACTACGGCATTGGAAATTTGGCAAGATACCGATGGAGCCATTGATTTCCTCGTGGCGGGGGTTGGCACTGGTGGGACTATTACCGGGGTGGCTTCTGTGTTAAAAGAAAAAAAACCTAGTTTTCAGGCGATCGCCGTAGAACCCCAAAATAGCCCAGTCTTATCAGGGGGTAAGCCGGGGCCGCATAAAATTCAAGGTATTGGGGCGGGCTTTATTCCCGAAGTGTTAGATGTAAACCTGATTGACGAAGTGATTGCCGTGACCGATGAAGAGGCGATCGCCTACGGTCGTAGATTAGCCAGGGAAGAAGGAATATTATCGGGGATTTCCACTGGAGCAGCTCTGGCGGCGGCCATCAAAGTGGCAAAAAGACCTGCCAATAAAGATAAATTGATTGTCATGATCCAACCCAGTTTTGGGGAAAGATACCTCAGCACTCCCCTATTTCAGGATTTGGACTAGGAAAGGAATTTTTCCTGAAAATTTTGCCGGAAAAAGAAAACTTTTGGGAATTGTGAGTTATTTTAAAGCGTAAGTGGCCACACAATACGAGCATTCCCCATGGTAACGCTACTCGAAAATCCCTTCCGCACTGGACTCCGTCAAGAACGCACTCCAGAACCCCTCATTTTGACCATTTTTGGTGCATCGGGGGACCTTACCCAACGGAAATTGGTGCCAGCCATCTACCAAATGAAACGAGAGCGCCGCTTGCCTCCAGAGTTAACGGTGGTCGGTTTTGCGAGAAGGGACTGGAGCCACGACCATTTTCGTGAGCAGATGCGTAAGGGCATCGAAGAATTTTCCACCGGCATTGGCAGTGAAGACCTGTGGAATGAGTTTGCCCAGGGTTTATTCTACTGCTCTGGCAATATGGATGACCCAGAAAGCTATCTCAAATTGAAAAACTTCCTGGGGGAATTGGATGAAAAACGTAACACCAGAGGCAATCGAGTCTTTTATTTAGCTGTTTCCCCCAACTTCTTTCCCCCGGGTATTAAACAATTGGGGGCAGCGGGTATGCTGAGTGACCCGGTTAAAAGTCGCATTGTGATCGAAAAGCCCTTTGGTCGGGATTTGAGTTCAGCCCAAAGCTTGAACCGGGTAGTGCAGAGTGTCTGCAAAGAAAATCAGGTGTATCGCATAGATCATTACCTGGGCAAAGAAACGGTGCAAAATCTGATGGTGTTCCGCTTTGCCAACGCTATTTTTGAGCCACTGTGGAACCGTCAGTTTGTCGATCATGTGCAAATTACCGTAGCAGAAACGGTAGGGGTAGAAGAACGAGCCGGTTATTACGAATCCGCCGGGGCTTTGCGAGATATGGTGCAGAATCACCTCATGCAACTGTTTTGTCTCACCGCCATGGACCCCCCCAATGCCATTGACGCGGACAGCATTCGCAACGAAAAGGTTAAAGTGTTGCAGGCTACCCGTTTAGCGGATATTAATAATTTGGAAAATGCCGGTATCCGGGGCCAATATAAAGCTGGTTGGATGGGAGGCAAACCAGTGCCGGGTTATCGAGAAGAACCGGGGGTAGATCTGAGTTCCACCACTCCTACCTTTGCGGCCCTCAAACTGATGGTGGATAACTGGCGTTGGCAGGGGGTGCCCTTCTATCTCCGCACCGGTAAGCGCATGCCTAAAAAAGTGAGTGAAATCGCAATTCAATTCCGGCAAGTACCTCTGTTAATTTTTCAATCGGTGGCCCACCAAGCTAATCCCAATGTGTTGAGTCTAAGAATTCAGCCCAATGAAGGTATTTCCCTGCGTTTTGAGGCAAAAATGCCCGGCTCAGAACTGCGTACCCGCACTGTAGATATGGATTTTAGTTATGGTTCATCCTTTGGAGTGGCCGCAGCGGATGCCTATCACCGCCTTTTATTAGATTGTATGTTGGGAGACCAAACCCTGTTCACAAGAGCCGACGAGGTAGAAGAAGCTTGGCGAGTAGTAACTCCGGTGTTGTCGGCTTGGGATGCCCCCAGTGATCCTCTTTCCATGCCCTTGTACGAAGCTGGAACCTGGGAACCAGCAGAGGCAGAATGGTTAATTAATAAAGATGGCCGTCGCTGGCGCCGACTTTAGACTGCAACGGTCATCGAAAGCGATCAAAAAAATCTGTATCAATTTCGTAAACTGTTCTGGGTTTTAAGCCTAGTTCTAGTTGCTCAAACATCTTGATTAACTTGTTGGAATCTACCAATTCTATGGGGGATACTCCGTCCCTTATGGCTTCCCTTTCTGCTTCTTTGGTAAAACTGCCGGTGGTGATCAAAATGCCCTTATCAGCCCGTCCCATCATAGCTCCGCGAAAATCCCTAATTCGTGGTGCTCCCACTGAGCCAGTATAACGCTTACATTGAAATAAAACTGGAATGCTTAACAGGGGATTAATTTGCAAAATGCGTTTGCCATCAATACCTCCATCCCCAGTTTTGCCTGTCACTTCCACCTCTTGAAAACCAGCTTCTCGCAAAAACTGTTTACAAAGATGTTCAAATCCACTGGGAGGTAGAGCTCGTAAAATTTGCAATAGTTTTTCCCGATAATCAACGGTGCTTGGGCTAGTGTCATTATCAGGGGCAGAAATTTCCTCTTCTTGAATTTCCCCATTGGTTTCAGCGGAGTCCACCGATTTTTTATCCTTGAAGCCTCCCTGAACTTCTTTGAAAATAGTGAATGCTTTTTGGTTAGTTACCGTTTCTGATATGCCTTTTTCCGTTAATGTCCACACTCCTCGTTTTGAGGAATCTAAATAGCCTGCTTTTACCAAATAGAACCTAGCCCAGTCAATTTGATTGATTACTCGGGAAGAGCCACTTTTCAGTTTTTCTTCCAACAATTCTTCAGAAATTTGCAGTGTTTCAATGATCAGATTCTTGACTTCAGTGGGAGTGCCAGAATAGCCCAATTCCTTTAAAGCATTCAGTAGTGGAACGAAGTATTGAACAAATTCTGGTCCCCTGGTTGCCTTGGACATTAATGGTTATTTTGATCTAGTTGATTTTGACACTTTAGAAAATTGTATCAGCTCAACATTTCTTGCTCAGCGTAAATGGCGATCGCCAGCCAAGATTAGCAAAGACAGTTTAAAATCGTGAAGAAAAGTTAAGAGCCTTGTCTCCCCCTATGCCCGAACAAAACAGCATCCGTATTCGAGGCGCTAGACAACATAACCTAAAAAATGTGAATCTAGACCTGCCCCGCGATCGCCTGATTGTGTTTACGGGGGTGTCGGGGTCAGGCAAATCTTCCCTAGCTTTTGACACTATTTTTGCAGAGGGACAACGGCGTTATGTGGAATCCCTCAGTGCTTACGCCCGGCAGTTTTTGGGGCAGTTGGATAAGCCTGATGTGGACAGCATCGAAGGGTTGAGTCCGGCTATTTCCATCGATCAGAAATCCACTTCCCACAATCCCCGCTCCACCGTGGGTACGGTAACGGAAATTTACGACTATCTCCGTCTGTTATTTGGCAGGGCTGGCAGTCCCCATTGTCCCCATTGCCAACGCAATATTGCGCCCCAAACCATTGACCAAATGTGCGATCGGGTGATGGAGTTACCGGACAGAACTAAGTTTCAAATTCTTGCTCCGGTGGTAAAGGGCAAAAAAGGGACCCATGTGCAACTACTTTCTAGCTTAGTTTCCCAAGGCTTTGTGCGGGTAAGAATTAACGGCGAAGTGCGAGAATTAAGTGACAATATTGAATTAAAAAAGAACCAAGCCCACACCATTGAAATAGTTATTGATCGCCTGATCAAAAAAGAAGGTTTACAGGAACGATTGGTAGACTCACTCAGTACTTGTTTGAAGCAAGCAGAAGGCACCGCCATTATTGACATTTTGGACAAGCCAACGCTGGCAGTGTTAGATGGAGGTAAAAAAGACGACAAAGAAGCATTAAAAGCGGCAGAAAACGGCCAGGCTTACCATGCAGAGTTACCCAAGGAAATTATCTTTTCAGAAAACTTTGCCTGTCCAGAACATGGGGCGGTGATGGATGAACTTTCCCCCCGCTTATTTTCTTTCAACTCCCCCTACGGTGCTTGTCCCGATTGCCATGGCATTGGCTTTGTGCGGTCTTTTTGCCCAGATTTGGTCATTCCTGATCCCGAAAAACCAGTGTATGCGGCGATCGCCCCCTGGTCAGAAAAAGATAATTCCTATTACTTGTCGTTACTGTACAGTTTAGGACAGCATTTTGATTTTCAGTTACAAACTCCCTGGAAAAAGCTAACCAAAGAGCAAAAGGAAATAATTTTATACGGCACAGAAGAAGAAATTTGGTTTGAAGGGGAATCCCGTTACCGCAATAAACAAGGTTATTATCGTCGTTTTGCTGGAGCATTAAATATCCTGCAAAAAAATTATGATGAAACCAATTCCGATGCTATTAAGCAAAAGTTAGAAAAATATATTATTAATCAACCCTGCCACACCTGTGGCGGCAAAAGGTTAAAGCCAGAAGCATTAGCAGTAAAGCTAGGGCAGTACAACATTAACAATTTAACCAGTGTGCCCATCCGCCAGACCCTGGAACGGATTGAAAATCTAGAGTTGACTTCCCGGCAAGCCATGATTGGGGAATTGGCATTAAAAGAAATCAAAGCCCGTTTGCAATTTCTCCTGGACGTAGGTTTGGATTACCTGACCCTCGACCGGGCCGCCATGACTCTATCTGGCGGAGAAGCCCAACGTATTCGCCTGGCCACCCAAATTGGTTCCGGTCTCACTGGAGTTTTATACGTTTTGGATGAACCGAGCATTGGTTTGCATCAACGGGACAATGATCGTCTGTTGGCCACTCTGACTAAGTTAAGGGATCTGGGTAATACGTTAATTGTGGTGGAGCATGATGAAGATACCATCCGCCACGCTGATTATATTGTTGATATTGGACCGAAAGCGGGTATCCATGGGGGAGAAATTGTCTGTCAAGGGGATTTTCAGACTTTACTAAAAAATCAAAGGTCTCTCACCGGGGCTTACCTATCGGGTCGGGAGGCGATCGCCACTCCGGAGGAACGGAGAAATGGTAACGGAGCCAAGTTAACCCTCCAAGGTTGTTGCCATAATAATTTGCGTAATATTGATGTGACCATTCCCCTGGGCAAACTGGTATGTGTTACGGGGGTATCCGGTTCCGGCAAGTCCACCCTGGTCAATGAACTGCTCCATCCAGCTCTACAACATCACCTTTCCCGCCAAGTGGCCTTTCCCAAGAATTTAGGGGAAATCACCGGCCTCCAGGCGATCGATAAAGTTATTGTCATCGACCAGTCCCCCATCGGCCGCACTCCCCGTTCCAACCCCGCCACCTATACAGGTATTTTTGACCCCATTCGAGAAATTTTCACCCAAACCATTGAAGCCAAAGCTAGGGGTTATAAGCCGGGACAATTTTCTTTCAACGTCAAAGGGGGACGCTGTGAAGCCTGCGCTGGTCAGGGAGTTAACGTGATTGAAATGAATTTTTTGCCCGATGTGTATGTGCAATGTGATGTGTGCAAAGGAGCCAGATATAACCGGGAAACACTGCAAGTTAAATATAAGGGCTACTCCATTGCCGATGTGCTGGCCATGACCACCGAGGAAGCCCTGACAGTGTTTGAGAATATTCCCAGGGCAGTAAATCGCCTGCAAACCTTGGTAGATGTGGGTTTGGGTTATATCAAACTGGGTCAACCGGCCCCCACTTTATCCGGGGGAGAAGCCCAGCGGGTCAAACTAGCTTCCGAGTTATCCCGCCGGGCCACGGGCAAAACTTTATATCTCATTGATGAACCTACCACCGGGCTATCTTTTTACGATGTCCACCATTTACTCAACGTATTGCAACGCTTGGTAGATAAGGGGAATTCTGTTTTAGTAATTGAACATAACCTCGACGTAATCCGCTGTAGTGATTGGATTATTGATCTGGGCCCCGAAGGTGGCGATCGGGGTGGAAAAATTATGGTTACAGGAACGCCGGAAACGGTGGCGCAACATCCAAGTTCTTACACAGGGAAATATTTAGCCAAGGTATTGCCATCCTAATGGCCTCGCCCCGGCTTACAGTCTGCAAAACTTTAGGAATTTGGACATTGTACAGCGGCTCAGTTGCCCTACTCTGCAAGCAGGTTTTTATTATTCCTATTGCTCTTGTATCGGTCTAGGCATTGAACACCTGAAAGCATGGCATGAGGGAGCCACTCCGATCTTTTCAAGATTTATGTATCGAATTAGGAGTAGGTTGTGGCCATGATGGTAGCTAGGGCCTGGGTTAATTTTTGGTTATCTGCCATTGTCCGCACTGCCACTCGGAAAAAATCCTCACCTAATTCGGGAAAACTAAGGCAATCTCGGATTAAGATTTGGAATTTAGTTAATAGTTCCCGTTGGAGTTCTGGAGCGGGCATGGCCGTTTTAACCAGCAAAAAATTAGCTTGACTAGCCAGGGGACATAATCCTGCTAAATTGGCTAAATTCTTCTGCAAAGCGCTGCGGGCAGGGGGTAACCATTGCCAAACCTGTTGACGAAATTCCTCGGCTTCCAAACTGGCGATCGCCGCTGCTTCGGCCAACACATTCACTGGCCAGGGGTCCCGCCAAGCTTGCCATTGAGCTAAAAGATCTGGATGGGCTAGGGCATAACCTAAGCGTAATCCGGGCAAACGATAAAACTTGGTCAAGGAACGGAGAATAATTAAATTGGGATATTTCTCCAAATCCCCCACCAGACTTTGCTCTTCCCCCGGGGGTAAAAAGTCCATAAAAGCTTCGTCCAACAACACCCATTGATAGTGGGGCAGAAGGGCAAGAATTTCCTCCCGAGCTAGTAGAGTGCCGGAGGGATTATGGGGATTATTGAGAATTAAACCGTGGTGTGAGGACTGGATGGCTGAAGTATTGGCAATTTCCGATGGCGATCGTAGTTTTTCCCAAGGCCAGGGTTGATCCACTTGCCAAAGAATGGAGTGTAATTTAGCTCTGGCTCCACGCCAACTGCGGCCATAGTCCCCAAACGCCGGGGTGACCACATAGGTACAGTCCAAGCTAGTAAAGGTACGCCCCGCTAGGGTTAATAATTCCGCTGAACCGTTGCCAGGTAATACCCAATCCATCGGTAACTGATGATAATCGGCGATCACCTGACGAAGATGAATATATTGGGGGTCGGGATAGTGGCGCAGGGCCGGCAAAGCTGACTCAATGGCGGCCAGGACAGAGGCGGGGGGGCCCAAAGGATTAATACTGGCGGAAAAATCTAGTAAAGAAAAAGCTGGACAGCCTGCCATCTGCGCTGCCCAACCCAAATTACCACCGTGGTGGGGTCGCTCAAACAAAGGTCAGTGGCAATTATTTTTTCTCAGGAGCAACTTTATCTTTGAACATTTTGCCTGCGGAGAAAGCCGGCACCTTAGTTGCTGGAATGAGCATTTTATCCCCAGTTTTGGGGTTACGGCCCTCCCGTTCCTTACGTTCCCTGGCTTCAAAGGAACCAAAGCCCACTAGGGTTACTTTTTCCCCTTCGGCCACCACTTCCATGATGCAATCAATGGCGGCTGAAATTACCGCATCTACCTCCTTTTTAGTGATGCTTTCCCCCAGTTGCTCTTTCGCTTTGTCCGTGACCGCATGGACTAATTCGCCTTTATTCATCTGAAAAAATCTCCTTGAGAGTGAGTTTGTTGGAATAGACTCATTTTTTAGGCATTTTCTCCCCATAACAGGGTCATCGGGAGGCTCCACAGCCCGGATAGACACAGAAATTTGGCATTAAAAATCCCTGAAATCCCCGCAGACTGGCTGTTTCACTGCCTTATTCTATGCACAAAGTGTGGAAGTAGGATCACTTTTCCCCACGAATTTTTGCAGTTTTGCGGGATTTTGTCACAATCCTTTACGAAAACTTGGATTTTACCCGGACTTAAAAGTTAACCTAACTCAAAGGATGTAACTCCGTAAATTTTATCTAGGGCGATGGAGGGGGCTTGCCCAGTGTACATTCGAGCAGTTTCAAAAACTACCTGCAGGCTGTATTTCGTTGCTAGAGTGATCGCCGCTTGGTTGGGTTCCGGCACATCTAGGTAAATGGTATTTTCCGCTGCAGGAATTGCTTTTAGAGCTAAAAAGATAATTTCCGCTACCTCTAGAGTATCAGCAAACAGAGGGCCGATTTTGTAACCTACTCGGCAGGGGCGTAGAACGCCATAACCCCGTAAAATCCCATCTTCTTGGTAGGCGATCGCCTGGTGCCCCGATTGATGACACCATGTTCGTAAAAATTCTTCCCTGGGGGCAGGAAAGCATTGATCGTCATAGGCCAATACATCTTCCCAGGCCATGGCATCTTCTAGGGAGACCAGATGGGGGGATGGGGACGATAGGCCGCCGGTAACACCCTGGTAACGAATATTGCGGTAAGCCAGATGAAAACCGGATTTTTGATAATTTGCCTGTTGGGCCAAAACTCCGTCCAAACCGATATTGCAGCCTTGTAAATAGTCCAAAGCCCTTTGCCAAATTTGCCAGCCGTAACCCTGACCTCGATACTCCGGTTTGACAATGTAAAAGCCGATAAAACCAAATTCTTCGTTGTATTTCACCGCCGAAATGGTGGCAATTGGTTCCCCGTCCAATAAACCCACGAAAAATCCCTGGCGATCGCCTTGGTAAAAACAGTCAGCATCTTGGTGACCGGGATTCCAGCCCTCCGCAGCCGCCCAATCCACCGCCAAAGCAATCTCCGCTGCAGTCATCGTTCTGATCAAGTATTTCTGCTCAGTCATCACCTTTAGTCACTATTAACTTCAACGTTTGCTGACTTGGTAAAGGGAATTGTAACCAATGCCGAAACCGCCCCAATGCTAGCATTAACTTGGATTGCCATAGATTTTAATCAATTAAAAACCTCGAATCTTAACAATCATTAACTTACTCACCCTGGGAGAAACTGCGGATGGTATCGATCGCCGAACGGACAAAATTAGACCTACCCCCCATTGCGGGCCAAGAAGCGGAAATACTAGCAGTGGTCAATGACCATAAGTCGGTATTTTTGGAGCAGACAAATTTACGGCTAGAAGATTTACAATCGGCCTGTGCCTGCGCTCTGCATATGCATCAACCAAGTATTCCTGCTGGGCAAGATGGGGCATTGATTTCCAATCTGCAGTATATGTTTGAGCATCCTGGGGAAGGGGATAACCATAACGCCGATCCCTTTGCGTGGTGTTACCGTCGGTTGGGGGAAATTATTCCTCGTTTAGTGGCGGAAGGTTGCAATCCCCGCATCATGTTGGACTATTCTGGCAATTTGCTCTGGGCGTTCCAGCAAATGGGCCGCAACGACATCCTTGATGACCTGAAACGGTTAGCCTGTGATGCCCAATATCAGCCCTATGTGGAATGGTTGGGAACCATGTGGAGCCATGCGGTGGCCCCTTCCACCCCCATCCCCGATTTGAAGCTACATATGTTAGCGTGGCAACAACACTTTGCTGATATTTTTGGTCTGGAAGCATTACAACGGGTGAAAGGTTTCTCGCCCCCGGAAATGCATTTACCCAACCATCCTGATACTTTGTTTGAGTATGTTAAAGCCCTAAAAGAATGCGGTTACCGTTGGTTGATGGTGCAGGAACATTCCGTGGAAAACCTCGATGGTAGTGGCCTTTCCGGTGATCAAAAATATGTCCCCAACCGCTTAGTGGCCCGCAACTCCCGGGGAGAAACGGTGAGCATTGTCGCTCTCATTAAAACCCAAGGTTCCGACACCAAGTTAGTGGCCCAAATGCAGCCCTATTACGAGGCCTTAGGGCGGGGTAAACAACCTGTGGGCAATCACCACATTCCTGCCTGTGTCACCCAAATTGCCGATGGGGAAAATGGCGGCGTCATGATGAACGAATTTCCCCCTGCCTACGAGCAAGCGACTCGCAAAATGGCGGAAAATGGCGGTCAATCCGGCACGGTGGCCATAAATGGCACAGAATATTTAGAACTACTGGAAGCGGCCGGCGTGCAAGAGTCCGATTTCCCCGCGATCCAAGCCATTCAACAACACAAAATTTGGCAACGGGTTAATCCCGATTCCCCCAGCCATGAACAGGTGGAAAATGCGATCGCCGAATTGAAAGCTACCGACCACCAATTTGGGATGGATGGAGCCTCTTGGACCAATGATTTAAGTTGGGTACAGGGCTATGAAAACGTGCTGGAACCCATGAACCAACTGAGCGCCAAATTTCACCAAAAATTCGATCGCTTAGTGGCGGAAGATCCCAGCGTTACCCAACGGGAGGATTATCAAAACGCTCTGCTATATCTGTTATTAGTGGAAACTAGTTGCTTCCGTTATTGGGGCCAAGGCACCTGGACTGATTATGCCCGGGAATTGTACCGTCGGGGGGAAGAAGCTTTAGCTTAATTTTTCCGGTTTACTGGGGACAATAAGCTTGGACATAGTTAGGTAAAATTTGACCAACTTTGCAGTCTCCCGGTAAATCATCAATCCCATTGCCTGCCATGGCTGATCGCCAATCGTTGGAAGAAGCCCTCCGTCGAATTTGGGGCTATGACCATTTTCGCTATCCCCAGGGAGAAGTAATTGATTGCCTATTGGCCGGGCGGGATTGTCTGGTGGTACTGCCCACCGGAGGGGGAAAGTCTATTTGCTTCCAACTACCGGCATTGCTGGGGGAAGGACTAACCCTGGTGGTCTCACCCTTGGTGGCTTTGATGGAAGACCAGGTGCAAAGTTTACGGAGGCAAAACCTGCCCGCCGCCTGTCTCCATAGCCAACTGAGTCGCCCCGAAAGAAAACAAGTGTTATACCAATTGGGGCAACAGCAACTAAAGCTCCTTTACCTTTCCCCAGAAACATTACTGAGTGAGCCAGTCTGGAATTTGCTCCGGCAACCCCAGGTCAAATTACAGGGAATCATGCTCGATGAAGCCCATTGTTTGGTGCAGTGGGGAGATAGTTTTCGTCCTGCCTACCGTCGTTTGGGAGCCCTGCGTCGGGGATTAGGCCGAGACAAGGGCCAGATTCCCCTGGCCGCCTTCACCGCCACAGCCGATCGCCAGCAACAGAATTTGATCGTAGAAGGATTGAATTTGCGATCGCCGGAGTGTTTTCAGATGAGCCCCCATCGCCCCCAACTACATCTGAAGGTCAAAATGGTGCTGAGTGAATATTGCCGCCGGCAACAATTACGGCGTTTTTTGCTCAGGCATCTCCAGGAAAGCGGTTTGATTTACGTCCGTACCCGCACCATGGCCATCAACTTAGCCCAATGGTTGCAGGAACGGGGCTTTGACAGCGAAGCTTACCATGGCGGTTTGGGGCCCCACCAACGACGACAGTTGGAACAAAAATGGTTAACGGGGCAAATTTCTTCGGTGGTTTGCACCAATGCCTTTGGCCTGGGCATAGACAAGCCCGATACCCGTTGGGTGTTACATTACCAAGCTCCCCTGATGTTGATGGATTATCTCCAGGAAGTGGGACGGGCCGGACGGGATTTGCAACCAGCAGAATGTCTCACCTTAGTTAGTGAACCCACCGGTTGGCTAGATTCCGGCGATCGCCAATTACGCCAGTATTTTCTGAGTCAAGCCAGCAAATGTCTCCAACGAGCGGAGGTCTTGAGTAAACAAATTTCATCCCAGGGTAACCTAGGAGAACTAAAACCCCATTTTCCCGATGTAGAAATGGCTCTAGCGTGGCTCCACCGTCGGGGTCATTTAAAGTGGTTAGATCCCTTTAACTACCGCATTACCCCCGGCCATAACCAGGCTAATCCTCTGCAGGAATTGAAAAGCCAGTACCGCCTTATGACCCAATACCTGACCACTTCCCGTTGTCGTTGGCAAACCATTTTGGCTGCCTTTGGCGACAATTCTCCGGCGGCGGAGCAACCCTGTGGCACCTGTGATAATTGTTTAGCTAAACGTCAGTAATTTCAATTGAATAAGGTTAAATAAATTATGTAGAAGAAGTATCAGTGTGAAATGCTGTGAAGTTTTGAGAATTTAGCGGAATTTTACACAAACAAATGCTAATATCAAACCAATTTTGAATAAAAGGCTAAATTCAATGGTTTTAAGTCGGGATAAATGCAATTCGACGAGTAAACTTTTCAGCATCAAAAAACGAATCAGTCATTTTTCGCTAATTTTTTTACCGATAATTTCTATAGTTACAACGGGGGGTGGAGAATCCGTTAGTGCAGCTCCGTTTAATGGCTGTAATGGCTCTGATTGTGTACAGCATAACTTGCAAACTCAAGCAGCTTGCGTTCAAGTAGGCACAGAATCGGCTCCCAACGCACCGGTGGGTCCAGGGCCAGGCTGGGCAAAAGGACTAAATACGGAGATTGATCAAAATATTTTGAAAGGTAATGTTGTTGCCTACAAAATACAGTGGTCTAGTGGGTGGTCAGGATGGTTTGTAACTGGGGTTAATGATTTAGATATAAAATTTAATACCGATTCAGGTAATATGCGGCGAATGTGGTCCTATTTTACCGACCATAGGCATCTATATATTCTCTGTAAACAGCCTTAAATTTAGACAGTTATCATCTTTCTTGCCCTGCACCATGATTGATCAGCCCCTAGTAAGCATCATTATTCCCGCCTACCGGGCTGAAAACACCATTGCTTTTACCGTTCGCAGTGTGTTGGCCCAGACCTATGACCATTGGCAGGTGGCCATTGGTGTAGATGACCAGGTAGATTATCTGCAACTATTAGCGGCCCAGGGCATTAATGACCCCAGGCTAAAACAAGTTTTTACCGGTGGCATTGGTAGTGGGGAGGCGATCGCCAGAAATACGGCGGTGAGTATTTGTGACGGGGAGATTTTAGCCAACTTAGATGCGGACGATGCCTTTGCTCCCGATCGCCTGGAAAAATTAGTGCCCCTAGCGGAACAATATGGCGTGGCGATCGATAACACTGGGGTTTATAACAGTGAGCTAGTTTTGTATAAGCAACCCTTTCCCCAACGGCAAGAACTGAGCTTTGCCACGGCGGCGGATATTCTTAGCCCCCGCATTCCCTTTTTTCCAGTTTTTCAACGACAATTTTTAGGAACTGGCTGGACGAAGGTGCCTTTTGCGGCGGATGTACTTTTCAATTTAGAGCTATTGAGTCGCACGGAAAAAGTGGCGATTCACCCCCACCCTCTTTATCGCTACTACAAACGGGACAATTCCATTACCCAATCCGCCAATGCTTTTGAGACTGCGGAAAAAGCCTATCTAACTATTTTGTCCTTGTTAGACGAAGGCGCTTTGACTTTAACCGATGCAATTCGTCAGGCGGCCTGGCAAGAATTTAGTGAAAATTTAGCTTTAAATAAAGTTTTTCGTCGCTACATGGAAGAAGGTCGTTGTCAAAATCTAGAACAATTTTTAGATATGACAAATAATGGGCAGCAAATTGAGTTTATTTCCAATCACAGCTAAATTAATTTTTCTAGTGATTATCTGAATGATCGCCCTATTTTTTTGTAATTAATCAGTAGTGAGAAAATTTGTCTCAGTCTATCTCTGCCCAATCCGGTTATACCTTACCCGTGTTTGCCTGTGCGTCGGCGATCGCCGCTGTGGAGACCTTGTTAAAAGGTAATTGTCCTGACGTGGTTAGGTTAGATTTATTGGAACCCGCCGTAACGGCAGAAATCCCGGTTGAACAGGGAGCCTTACTGGGGCGGCACAGAGCCCTGGCCATCACCCGCAGTGAACCGGGCAATAACTTGGATTTAACCCGCTATACCCCCGTTTGGGCGGAAGTGGAATTTACCCCAGGGGAAGGAAAACTGATTATTCAAGGGGGAGAAGGCATTGGCAAACAGCTTGACAGGGAAGGCCAAGCCGCCATTTACAGCTATGCCCAACGGTTATTAAGACATCATTTGCAGCCGTACATAAGTGGAGATCAAACTCTGATGGTTTCCTTAATTTTGCCCCTGGGTCGAACCTTAGCCACTCGCACATCCAATGCAGCTTTTGGGGTGGTGGAAGGTCTATCTTTATTAGGTACCAGTGGCATTGCCCAACCCCTCAGCGCTCCGGAGCAACTAGCGGAGTTTCAACAGCATTTGACTAGTGCGGCTCAACAACACCAATGCTTAGTATTTTGCTTGGGGGAAAACGGTTTAGACTTAGCTCGGCAATGGGGAGTACTTTCAAGCCAAATGATAAAAACGGCCAATTGGTTGGGCTCTCTTTTAGTATCGGCAGCGGTAGCTGAGGCACAGGAAATCTTGCTATTGGGTTACCACGGCAAATTGATCAAACTGGCTGGGGGAATTTTCCACACCCATCACCATTTAGCGGATGGCCGTCTGGAAATTCTTACGGCCCAAGCTGTACAAGCGGGCTTACCCTATCCTCTGGTGCAGGAACTTGGCCAAGCACCCACCACGGAAGCGGGATTGAAGTTATTGCGTCATTGGCAAACGGAGCAAAATTGTCCTTGGGTTAGCAAAATTTACCAAGCCATGGCGGACACCATCGATCGCCGTTCGGAGGAGTATGTTTATAGAGTTAGTCAACGCCGGCTGAAAGTGGGCAGTTTACTGTTTGATGGCGATCGCCAACCGGTGGTAATTAGTACCCAGGGCCAGGCCATGGCAGATAAATTGGGACTGACCATACCGGAAACTTCCCTTCCTGCCTAAACAAAACGCCACGATCCCGGGGAGGCACAGCCTAGGGGATAATGGGACAGTTGCCATTTGGAGGGAGACAGTAGACCATGCGCATTTTAATTATGGGGGGAACCCGTTTCATCGGTATCCATCTCTGCCGAGTGCTGGTGGCCCAAGGTCATGAAGTGGTGCTATTTAATCGGGGTAATCGCCCTGACCCCGTCAATGGCCTGGCTCAAATCCATGGCGATCGCCGGGTCGCTGAACAGTTGCGCGAAAAACTAGAGAAAGAAGAATTTGACGTAATTTTTGACAACAACGGTCGGGAGTTGAGCGACACCCAGCCCCTAGTGGATTTATACAACGGTCGGGTCAAACAATTTGTTTACATGAGCTCTGCCGGTGTATATCAGGCCTCTTCCCAAATGCCCCACCGGGAGACCGACGCGGTGGATCCCCAGAGTCGCCACAAGGGCAAATTTGAAACGGAACGTTATCTTGCCCAGAGCGGCATTCCCTGGACCGCCATCCGCCCCACCTATATTTACGGCCCCCACAACTACAATGCCCTCGAATCCTGGTTTTTTGACCGTTTAGTGCGGGGTCGAGCCATTCCCATCCCCGGCAACGGTCAATACATCACCCAACTGGGCCACGTGGAAGATTTGGCGATCGCCATGGCTAAAACCATCGTTACTCCAGCGGCGATCGGGCAGATTTATAACATCTCCGGCGATCGATACGTCACCATGAATGGGCTGGCCCAAGCCTGTGCCACCGCAGCGGGCATTGATCCCCAGGGAGTTAAATTGGTTCACTATAATCCCAAGGACTTTGACTTTGGCAAACGAAAAGCTTTTCCCCTGCGGCAACAACACTTTTTTGCCGACATTCAAAAAGCCCAAGACCATTTAGATTGGCATCCCAATTATGATTTAGTAGAAGGCTTAAAAAATAGCTTTCAACTGGATTATCTGCCGTCCGGTAAGGGGGAAGAAAAAGGAGATTTTGACCTGGACGAGCAAATCCTGGCATTCAGTTAACTTAGTTTACCCAATGCCAATATTCACAACATTTTGATCAGTTAACTATTACTGAGAGTAAAGGAAGAACATAATGGCCACCACTGCCGACGAAGTTTGGGCCCTACTGGGGGAGTTAATTAAGTCCCAAAAAGAAACTGATCGCAGTATGCAACAAACTGATCGTCAAATCAAAGAACTGGGAAAACAAATTGGTGGGTTAGGGAAAAAATTTGGTAGTTTTACCGAAGGCTTGGCCTTGCCTTCCATGGAGCGCATTCTACAGGAGCGTTTTGGCATGGAAATTATCAGTCCTAGTGTTAGAGCCAGCAAAGGAAGGCAACACCTAGAAATTGACGTTCTAGCCTATGCCAACAGTGACATTAATACTGCTTACGTGGTGGAAGTAAAAAGCCATCCCAGAGAAGAGTCCATTACCCAACTAAAAAATTTGCTCCAGAAGTTTCGTACCTTCTTTCCTGAACACAAAGATAAAAAGTTGTACGGCATTCTGGCGGCGGTGGATTGGTCAGATGACTTAAAGGAGCAGGCGTTACGGGAGGGTTTATATGTAGCCCGTATCCACGATGAGGTTTTTGAGTTGGCAGAGACTCCGCCTGATTTTGAGCCTAAACTTTGGTAAAGATCTAGCAGATCAACCGGCTTTTTCGGGGGTTATTCAAGTAACTCTTAGTAGGCGAATTATTCTCCATTTGCTCAATTTATTTAGATTATTTAAACTCACTAAATTTCTATGACTGCTCTCCGCATTGGCAACGGCTACGATATCCACCGTCTCGTAGGCGATCGCCCCTTGATTTTGGGGGGAGTTACTATTGCCCACCATTTAGGACTGGATGGCCACAGCGATGCCGACGTGCTGACCCACGCTTTAATGGATGCCCTGCTGGGAGCGTTGAGTTTGGGAGACATTGGCCACTACTTTCCCCCCAGCGATGCCCGGTGGCAGGGAGCCGATAGCCTCAAACTTTTGGCTCAGGTGCATCAATTAATCCTTGAACGGGGTTGGCGAATCAATAATCTGGATAATGTGATTGTGGCAGAACAACCCAAACTTAAACCCCACATCCAGGCCATGAAGGAAAATTTAGCCAAAGTTTTGGCCATTGATCCAGATTTAATTGGCATTAAAGCTACTACCAACGAGCGTTTGGGCCCCACGGGAAGGGAGGAAGGCATTGCCGCCTACAGCGTGGCTTTGTTAATCAAAGAAGGGTAAACACCGGACCATGGGATAGAAGATTCTTGTCCTATCCAGGCCACTGGTAAAGGTTGTTACGGTTTGCCTGTTGCAAAATGTGAGAAGAGCAGTCTAATCTGCCCTGTGAATTTTGACCGCATTTTTGCTTGGCCGCTGACCAGTTTAGAAGTCTTTATGAATCTTGCCCTGCCTAGCCAGTATCAGTTCCTACCCCGTTTTTTTCGCCTAGCCACCATTGCTGTCCTTTCCAATATGATGGTGCCCTTAGCTGGGTTAGTGGACACCGCTTTTTTGGGCCATCTGGAAGACATTGATTATTTAGCAGGGGTGATCCTCGGCTCGATTTTGTTTGATTACCTCTACCGGGTCTTAAAATTTTTGCGCACCAGCACCACGGCCCTCACGGCCCAGGCAGTGGGGGAAGAAGACCAGGCGGAGGTATGGGTGGCGGGACTAAGAAGTGCCTTGGTAGCCCTATTGTTGGGTTTGGGCATTTTAGCCTTGCAATATCCCTTGCAAAAATTCGGTTTTGCCCTGTTAACTGGGGCTCCAGGGGTGGAGCAGTCGGGTATGGACTATTTTTACGGCCGGATTTGGGGGGCTCCGGCGGTGCTGCTCAATTTTGTTATCTTGGGCTGGCTATTGGGACAAGAACGCAATGGTTTAGTTTTGCTGATTTCCCTGGTGGCTAATTTTTCCAACGTTGGTCTGGACTATTTGATGATTAACCGTTGGGGGTGGGCTAGTGCGGGGGCCGGTTGGGCCACTGCCAGTAGTCAGTATTTAGCTCTGGCCCTAGGTTTGATCTCCATTGTGGTTCTAGCCCAAGGGGAAAAAGAGAAGGGAGAGTTTAAAGCGGCGATCGCCAAATTATCGGACTGGGGAGCGTTGCGGGCCACCATTGCTCTGAAAGGGAACATCTTGATCCGTTTTGTGATTTTAATCACCACCTATTCTTTGTTTACTAATATCAGTTCCAGCTTTGGCACGGAAGTCTTGGCCCAAAACGGTCTGCTGTTACAAATTGCCCTGCTTAGCCAATTCACCATCCAAGGGGTGGGCATGACCAGCCAAACCCTGACTGGTAATTTCAAGAGTAAAGGAGAATATCAATTGTTATTGCCGGTTTTACTCACCGCCATCGTCACCACCCTATTAATGGCCCTGGGCTTTGCCACCGTGGCGATCGTGTTCCCGGAAACCGTCTTTGGACTGTTGACCAACCACGCAGAAATTAACGACAGCGTCCGGAGTTACACCATCTGGCTAATCCCTCTGTTGGAAAGCACCGCCCTAGCTTTTATGCTCGAAGGCTACTTCATTGGCCTCAAAGCATCCCGACCCCTCAGGAATGCAGTGCTCTTTGCCTTTTTTCTTGTTTATCTACCCTTTCTTGGTCTAGCCATCTGGCAACAAAGCAACAACCTCCTCTGGTTTTCCCTGGTTTCCTACATGCTAGGACTAGTGGTTTATCTGGGCTGGCAATTGCTAACCCATTTTTCCCCCCAAGTTCTAGCCCTACAAGGTAAACAGGCTAGTTCAAGTTAGGGTTAGTCAGACTTGGTTTGTTGATGGCCGTGGAAACGAATGCCCAGAAAAACATCGTAAAGAAAACTCCAGAAATTCTTACCTTCCAATAACCCCAGGGACTGGTCACAACCCTTTTCGTCCAAAATCGGCTTAGTGATGCGGTAAGTGTTCTGGTAGTGGTACCAAGGAATAGAGGGCCAAAGATGGTGAATTAAGTGGTAGTTTTGCCCGAAAATGAGCCAATTCAAAATGGGGCTGGGATAAACCCGAGCATTTTTCCAGCGGTTCCGTTCCTGAAAAGGTCGATGGGGCAGGTAATCAAAAAATAACCCCAGGGCAATACCCACAATCAAAGCGGGCACAAACCAGTAATTCATGACAAAGCCGATAAAACCATAGTGAATGCCCAGGAATACAATGGTGAACAGCACTAGGCGGCTCAAAAACCACTCCAACAACTCGTATTTACGCCACAGTTGCCGCTTAAAGAAGAAGATTTCATGGTAGAAAAAGCGGGCCGCAATCAAAAATAGGGGGCCGCCGGTGGAAACAAAGTGGTCTGGGTCATTCTCAGGGTCATTGACGTTGGCGTGGTGTTGGAGATGAACCCGGGTAAAGACGGGAAAAGCAAAGCCCAACATTAAGGCACTACCGTGGCCAAGCACTGCATTAATAATGGTGTTTCGATGGGCCGCATTGTGGGATGCATCATGGATCACTGTGCCTGACAGGTGCAGCGCTAGCACCGAACAACAAAAGCAAAGCCAGTGGGGCAGTCCCCATTGCCAGTAACCAAAAATGTTAGCAAGCATTAAGAAAATAGCTATCCCGAACATGGCCACGTTGGGATTGAAGCCGCCGTCCGCCTGTAAAAACTCTTTTGGGACAGCTTGGGAAACGGTTTGCAGCGGTTGGGTCGCCTGCATTACTATGACGGACTCCTGGCACACGAAATGGGACGCACTTCTGGTCAGTTTATAGCAAAAATGCTGGGGAAAGGAAGACAACTAGGGAAAAAGAACAGGACATCAAATGGTCATTCCCCAGGCCCTGACATCTTTGCCGGAGTAATCTCCCTGGCGCGAATGTTACACAAATGTAACGAAAAATATTTTCCCTCTCAGAATTTAGGCAAAGTGCCCAAACCCAGCCTAGGCAAGCAATTCACCCACCAACAAAAAGCTCTTTTGGTCAACAGACTTGACAAAAATCTTAACAATGCGTTACATTTATTTACATAAGGTTACAAAACAAAAACCTCAATCACCCAATCAAGGACATCAACACTATGACTAGCCGTGGATTTCGCCTCGACCAAGACAACCGTCTCAACAACTTCGCCATTGAACCCCCTGTGTACGTTGACAGCAGTGTTCAAGCCGGTTGGACTGAATACGCCGAAAAAATGAATGGTCGTTTTGCCATGATTGGCTTTGTTTCTCTCTTGGCAATGGAAGTAATTACTGGCCACGGCATTGTGGGTTGGTTGCTCTCTCTCTAATTAGCTGGGTGCATAACCAAGCAATCTACTGAACCAGGGCCTAGCTCCATGAACGACCAAAGGACTGCCCTTGGCACCGTGAAAATCGAACAAATAAGAGGTAAAACTATGAACGCCGACACTGATATTTATCAAAACAAAGACCTATTTGCCCCCGTTGTCTTCCGCAAAGACTTCAACCAATTTGCCCCCATCAACGGGAACCAAGCCTGGTCTTTATTTTTCACCGCCGGGCAAGAAGATAAGCAACTTGGCAACAGTCCTGAATTCGGTCGCTTTTTCACCAATACTCTCTTCGCCATTGGGGCTGCCACTTTCATCTGGGGTTACTTCTTCAGCCGTTGGGCCGACTTTCTCTAAAGCCTTGGTTTACCGTAAGCAGAGCCAAGCCACGGTACCACTTGCCATAGCACCACTGACACCCTTGGTACCGGGTGTTATTTTTTTTGCAATATGATCATGTTCTGTCGAAGTTTTGTCGAAATTTAGGGATAAAAAACGGGGAAAGTGGAGAGAAAAGTCGTTGTGCCTAGGCAAAAGTTTTAATTTTTTTAGCAAACACCTGTGATTCTAGAAACTCTTACGGTATCCTTACGTCAACTAGCCTATGTGAGGAGTCAGCCGTGTTGGGTAAATCCATGAATCAAGCCGTCAATACCAACTGGGCGATCGAGAGTGGCGGAGGCAAACTAAGTGCCCTGCCCCCGGAGTCGTTAACCAATGTTGACCTGATTTTGCTCTGTCAGCAAAAGACCCGTCCCGATAGTACCGCTTTTAATGAGTTGCTCCGGCGTTACCAGTCCCATGTGGATAAAATTCTTTATCACTTGGCCCCCGACTGGCAGGACCGGGCGGACTTGGCCCAGGAGGTTTGGATCCGGGTTTACCGTAACATCCATCGCTTAAACGAACCGGTCAAATTTAAGGGTTGGCTCAGCCGCATTGCCACTAACCTCTTCTACGACGAGTTACGCAAGCGCAAACGGGTTAGTCATCCCATTTCCCTTGACGCTCCCCGGCGCATGGATGACGGCGAAATTGACTGGGACATTGAATCTGATTACCCCAGTCCCGATGAAACTTTATCCACTGCTGAATTTTATGAATGTTTGCGTTCGGCCATTAAGGACCTACCTGAAGCTTTCCGCACCACCATTATCCTGCGAGAAATTGACGGTTTAGCCTACGAAGAAATTGCCGAAATTACCGGGGTTTCCCTCGGGACGGTTAAATCTCGCATTGCCCGGGCCCGGGCGAAGTTGCAAACTTTTTTACAGCCCTATTTGGCTTCCTAAGCCCACCCTAAACATTGAATCCTAGCTTCCGCCACCAGCAATGGTTTTTATTATTGGTGTTAGTCCCATCACCCTTGGTCTAGGGAGTGTCCAACTTTGTGAGGAGTGAATCGGCCAGAGTTAATAACAAACAGCTAATTCACTATTACTTGTCGGTGGAGATTCCCCCGAAGAGGTTTACTATGAATTCAAAATTTGACTTTGATTGTCCACGGCAGCCTTGGGATGGAGCTGAACCTGGAAATGAGGATTTATTGTTTGATGAAAAATTTGAGCTGTTGAGTGCTTACATTGACGGGGAGGTTACCCCCCAGGAGAAGAAACAGGTACAAGGCTGGATTGATAGCGACCCAGAGTTTAAGCAGACCTATCTGGGTTTGATTCGTCTGCAAAACGCTTTGCCCCAAGTGCCAGTGCCGCCGGCTATTGACGCCGATGTGTTGGCCCAGAGGGTATTTGCCAAACTAGAGCAGGAAAATCGTTGGCGTGGTATTTGGTTCTGGGGTAGTGTGACTGCCGCCGCGGTGGTGGTGGCCGCCTACTCTAGTATTCTGGGTAAACCCTTGGTTCCTTCTATGAATCAGGCTAATTTGGACCCGGCGATCGTAGCCATGGATGAAGATCCTTTGATGGTTGCCATCCACGAGCCGATGTTTGAAGTATTAACCAAAGTGGACCCTGGCCATGGGCCCGAAAATGAGGGAGCGGAACAAGGGCTGCATTAATTTGATTGTTGCTTTGCCCCTGGATGATTAATTTGGTTGAATTTAATCTGTTTTTAGATTTACTTGGTAGTGCCCTGTTGCTATCTCTGCCGTGGCTCCTGTTGGGAATTATCATTTCTAGTACTTTCCTAATTTGGACCGATGAGCAGAAATGGGTGGCTAATTTCCCCCGCAATCGTTTGCTCAGTAGTTTGGTGGGAAGCGCCCTCGGTTTTCTGCTGCCTCTGGGGGCTTTTGGTAGTGTGCCCTTAGTGAGGCGTTTACTTTTACAGGGAGCTCCCATCCCTTTGGCTGTTAGTTTTTTAGTGGCAGCACCCACCTTGAATATTTTTGCCATTGTCAGGGTCTTATCTTCCCGTCAATCTCAGTACGGTCTAATTTTTCTTTGTATTTCTTGCAGTTGGTTGATGGCGATCGTGATGGGGTTAGTTTTTAGTACCTATCGACTGGCCCGTCAACAAGCAGAGGACGAGGGGGAAACGGCCCTGTTAAACATTCCCCTATTACGGTCAGGGGCTTTGATTATGCTCCAATCTTCGATGGAGGCGTCCCCAAGGCAGGGAGGGTTGGTTTTTGCCAGCGGAGTTAATCCTGTGGCAGATTTTTCCTGGCGGCAAAAGCTACATCTTTTTGGTCGTAACATCATTGAGGAATTTCAGGAATTTGGTGGGGTGCTAGTCATCGGTACGGCGATCGCCTGTGGCATTGTCTTTTTCCTTCCCCAGGCGTGGTTACTACAATGGGCTGGATTGGGGCCGGTACGGCAAACTGTACTAATGATGGGTTGGTCGTTCATTTTACCCCTGGGAAATTTTAGTAACCCAGATTTATTGGCACCCCTCGGGGAACAACTCTGGCGAGGGTCCATGGTTGCTTTTTTATTATGGGGAAGTTTGTTTAATTTACAGACCATTGGACTCTGGTTAGTAACCCTGAGACTGCGGCCCTTGAGCTACTTAGTGGTGTTAGTGGGCTTATCAGTCTTTCTTTTTGCCATGGTGACTAATTACTACTTAAGTTAGGCTCCATTATGGAAAAAATTTGTCCCCTGGTGGTGCTTAATTGGGGCGATCGCCGTGATATTATTACAGGTAACGCGGATGTGGCGGAATTGGTATACGCGCACGTTTGAGGGGCGTGTGGCTTTGCCTTGCGAGTTCGAGTCTCGCCATCCGCATTTTTGCCAATAACTAGAGTGCAACAGAAATGACCCCGCCTTTTCGCAGAATTGGCGGGGTTTTTCGCAGAACTATTCAGTTCACAAACAAAAACAACACAATTTCCCCGCTTGTTAATGCTGGGGAGAAACCAGATTCTCTAGCCACTCTAATTGTTGGGGTAGGCAGATGGTCTGTAGGTCATATTTAGCCTGGACTAGGCGGCGGGCGTTGATTCCTAGCCTTTGTCTCTCCTCTTTGTCCTCTAATAACTGGCAGATAGTTGTGGCGATGGCTGAGTAGTCGAAGAAGTCCACTAACCGTCCCGTTTCGCCATCGGTGATCACCTCCCGCACTGGGGCTGTATTACTAGCGGCGATCGCACAGCCACAGGCCATGGATTCCAGTAAGCTCCAGGACAGCACAAAGGGATAACTGAGGTAAACGTGGACAGTGGAGATTTGTAGCAGATTAATGAAATAGTTGTAGGGAATGGTGCCGAGAAAATACAGACGACTTAACTGTTCTGGCGTTAGTTTTGGTTTAACCTCGTCGAGAAAAATGTCCCGCCAGGAACGATCGCCTGGGGGCTTGGCTCCATAACTCACCCCATTGCCGCCCACAATTAGCACCTTGGCCTGGGGTCGGTTGGCCAAAATTTCCGGTAGGGAGCGCATAAAACTGTGGTAGCCCCGGTACGGTTCCAAGTTGCGATTGACGAAAGTGATAATCTCGTCGCTCCGGTTGAGGGTGATTTGATTATTAAAAGTTAAGTTGGCATCGGCGTTGGGACGCAGAATATCGGTGTCAATGCCATCGTGGACAACTGTCAGCTTGGAGCGGAAAGGTTCGGGAAAGGAATCCGCTTGCCATTGGGTAGGGGCCAGGCCACCGTCGGCAATATCAAAATGGAGATAATGGTTGATATTTTTCCAGCGAATGCGACAGACCTCTGTTTCGTCAACGTTGGCAAATTCCGGGTCAAAGGTGGTGTCATAGCCGGACGCATGGTAGAAAAATTCGCAGTAAATGCCCAATTTCGTTTCTGGCCACACATCTTTGACAAATAAACTTTCGCCCCAACCAGGGTTAGCAATGACAACGTCGGGATTAAATCCTTGGGCTTTTAACTTTCGGGCTTGATGAAAAACGGATTCTGCCCGGATGGTTTTAGTTTCAAAGTCCACTAACCAAGGGTGAATGTTTGGGGTACTGCCCCGATTGGGAAAATAGTTGATCAACTTTACCCCTTGCCATTGGGGAGATGCATTTTTTTGCATGATCATGGCCACCACCTGATGCCCTTGGGCTACCAAAGCAGGGGCGAGGTGTTTAAATTGCCCAGGAAAATTTTGGTGAAGAAAGAGAACGTTCATTATTGCTTATTTTTTGCCGGCCGCAGGATCGTTCTCCCCTAGTTCTACATCCACTACTTCAGTGCTATCCACATCTTGGGTTTGTAACTCTTCTTTGAAACCGCGCAGGGTTTTGCCCAACGCTCCCCCCAATTCTGGAATTCTCTTGGGACCAAAAATGATGATTACTACCCCTAAAATCAGCAGAATTTCTGGCCAACCTAATCCAAACATTTTTTGCTCCTGGAGGGTCACAACGTCCTCCCATCATACTCTGAAGGTTTACCCAAATTGAGTTTTCGACGGTTTGGCTATCCTCCTCTGGGGCCATAGTTTCAGGGACTTGTGGCCTTAGCTTAAATTATTCGCCGGTTTGTAATTTGTGTACCAATTCATTGAAAGGTTGCCAATTGTCATCTTCGGCGATCGCCTGCCAAACGGTTTCAATGCGGGGCCGGAGTAGGTCAGTGAGGGGGTTGGCTTGATCAAGAACACTGGGTATTGCCGCCAAGGATTCCGGAGGCAATTGCTTTAACACCTGTTGGTATATTGATCGCCAAGTTGACCAATCTGCCCCTAGCAAATCGACATTTTCCAAAATCAAATCGGCATTATCCCGCCAACTAGGACTTAAATTAAGCCGCAATTGGGCAAAAAAGTCCGGGTAACTCCATTGGCTTTGGGCTAAACATTGCAGGGTCTGACCCACTAATTTTTCCCGTAACTCCGGGTCTAGGCGATCGCCGAGGATGGAGGAAATGCCAAGGCGCTGGGCTATTAAGGTGATGTAGTGGCCTAAATAAATTTTTTCGTAGTCCTCCAATGCATCGGCCATGGCTTTACTGGGAATGACGGAACTTAAGGCTACTTGTAGGCGTTCCAAATTCCAGCGACAGATAGCGGGTTGATTGCCAAAGCGGTAGCGACCACCATAGTCAAAATAGGCGGCAATAAAATTTAAATCGTAGGTGGGCACAAAACCATAGGGGCCGTAATCAAAGCTTTCCCCGGTGATGGACATATTGTCCGTGTTTAAAACCCCATGGCAAAATCCCGCCGCCATCCATTGGGCCACCAACTTGGCCACCCGCTCCACCAAAACTCGGAAAAAAGCAATATGGGCTGAATCATCGGAGTTGGAGCCAGAAACCTCTGGATAGTAGGTTGCAATTACGTGATCCAGTAGTTGTGCAATCTGTTCCGTTTGGTGATGGTAATGAAGTCGCTCAAAAGTACCAAAACGAATGTGGGAACGGCTAAAGCGGATCATCACCGACCCCCTAGTAGGGGAAGGTTCATCCCCCCGCCACAAGGAATCCCCCGTTTCCACTAAACTCAGACAACGAGAAGTTTTTACCCCCAAACGATGCAACGCCTCAGCGGCCAACACTTCCCTTACCCCGCCTTTGAGGGTTAGGCGGCCATCACCGCCCCGGGAATAGGGAGTCTGGCCAGAGCCTTTGGTGCCAAAATCGAATAATTCCCCGTTTACTTCCCGCACTTGGCCGTAGAGAAAACCCCGACCGTCGCCCAAATTAGGATTATATTCACCGAATTGGTAACCGTGGTAACGCAGAGCTAAAAATGGCCTTACCCCATGGAATAAACCGAAAGCCTCAACGAAATTATCATCCTTAACCTGACTTGGCTCCAGACCCAACATGGGCAACAGGCGATCGTTACGGAATCTCAGTTTATGCTCAGGAAAAGTCGCTGCTGACACTGGGTCAAAAAATTCATTGCCCAAGGATTCTAAAGCAGGTTCGTAGGTCAAATTCAGAAAGGGATTAGTCACAAAAAACTCAGATTATAAAAACAATATGCCCTGGTCCGGAAGCGTTAATTACAGAGGGAATGCTAGAACTGTCTAGGTTAGTTGCTTATTCTATTCCCACCCAAAAGCCGCCATGGATAAAGTGCCATGGCCGGAGCTTTAGCGGGGAGATTTAGGGAACAAACTGGAACTTTGCAAACAGGTTTTTAAAGGGAGCAAAAAAGCAAGTTCCTTATGCCACTAGGGTGGCAGGAGCTTGAACCTGGCCCAATAGGTGATGTAGTTCTTCCCCTTCAATGACCTCTTTTTCGAGAATTTTTTCGGCGATCGCCTCTAGTAAATCTCGATTGTGCTCCAGAATTGCCAAAGCTTGGTTATGGCCCTGCTCAACGATTTCTTTGACTTCTAGGTCAATTTCTTTGGCAGTGTCGTCACTGACCATGCGCCGGGGATTACCCATGCCCTGCCCCAGAAAGTTATTTTGCTGACCTTTATCGTAGGCGAGGGGGCCCAAAACCTTACTCATGCCATAGGTGGTGACCATCTGTTCTGCTAAGTCCGTGGCCCGTTGTAAATCATTGGCCGCGCCAGTGGTGATGCTATCAAAAACAATTTCTTCGGCGGCCCTTCCCCCCAGCAGAGTGGCAATTTGGTCCCGTAGCTCAGACTCGTTTAACAAAAAGCGGTCTTCTGTGGGCATCTGTAGGGTATAACCCAGGGCGGCCATCCCCCGGGGCACAATGGAAATTTTCGCCACCTGACCACCGCCGGGCATCACTGCCCCCACTAAAGCGTGGCCCACTTCATGGTAGGCAACAATTTTTTTCTCCTTATCCGAAAGCACCCGACTTTTCTTCTCTAAACCGGCCACTACCCGTTCGATCGCCTCACGAAAATCAGCTTCAGTGACGCTATTTTGCTTATTCCGGGCCGCTAGCAATGCCGCTTCGTTGACTAAGTTAGCCAAGTCAGCCCCGGCAAAACCAGGGGTACGGGTGGCAATATTTTTTAACTCCACCTCTTTGTCCAATTTAATTTTCTTGGCATAAATTTCTAAAATTTTCAGCCTGCCCGCCAAATCTGGCCGGTCTACCAACACTTGGCGATCGAAACGACCAGGACGCAGTAAAGCTGGATCCAAGGTTTCCGGGCGGTTAGTGGCCGCCAATACAATCACCGTTGCCCCCGCCGCACTGAACCCATCCATTTCCGTCAGCAGTTGGTTGAGGGTTTGTTCTCGCTCATCGTTACCACCCATAAAAGCACCGCTGGCCCGGGATTTACCGATGGCATCCAATTCGTCAATGAAGACAATGCAAGGGGCCTGTTTTTTGGCTTGCTCAAATAAATCCCGCACCCGAGCGGCCCCTGCGCCCACAAATAACTCCACAAATTCAGAACCAGAAATGATGAAAAATGGCACCCCTGCTTCCCCCGCCGCCGCTTTAGCCAGTAGGGTTTTGCCTGTACCGGGAGGCCCGACTAGCAATACGCCTTTAGGAATTTTTGCTCCCAGGGCGGTGTAACGTTGGGGAAATTTGAGAAAATCCACCACTTCGCTCAATTCCGTTTTGGCTTCTTCCACCCCGGCCACGTCGTCAAAGGTGACTTTAGTGGAGTCCCCTTCCACATAAACTTTCGCTTTACTTTTAGTGAAGGCCAAAGCTCCACCGGGAGCACCGTTATTATTTCGGTTCAAGAAAAATGACCAAATACCAACAAAAATCAGCGGAGGGATAACCCAACTTAAAAGGGTGCCAAACCAAGAATTTTTTGCTGGGGGAGCAGCGGCAAACTCAATGCCCTTAGCCTCCAAGCGCTTGGGTAACTCCAGATCAAAAATGGGAGTAGTTCTTAAAATTTGCCCCTCGGCGGCTTTTTCTTTACCCTCATCCTCTGCTTCCGGTTTAAGTTGATAGCGAATCTCGTTTTGTCCCACATAAACGCTGGCTACCTTGTCCCCTTCCACCTGGTCAATGAAAAGACTGTAGGGCACCTGAGGTGGCTGGGAGCCAAATAATGCCGGGGCAAGCAAGTTCACTAACAGATAAATGGTGGAGCCCCACAGCAGGACGCTAGCAAGGCGACGTTGCCATTGGGGTTGGGGTTTGATGGCCATGGGTTGGGAGAAGAGTAACTGAACAAGAAAAATCCGGCGATCGGGTTGATCGGCCCTTCCCCATCATATCCCTAAGGCAAGGCGATATTTTTGGGCGATGGTTTTCAGTCTAGGGCTTGGGGATTGGAGTCCTAACAAATACGGGGTAATTGTTCCCCACTGATCATATCTAGCAACCGGGGGGCACCAATGGAACTTTCCAGACTGACTAACCCCAAGGTTTGTGCACTTTTGCCTGTTACTGTACCGATCGCCGTGGCTTGGGGATGGAAAGTTTGCAAAATTTCTACGGTCTTCTGTTCTGATTCTGGGGGCACAATGGCCAAAAATCTTCCTTCATTGGCCATATAGAGGGGATCAAAACCCAGCAGTTCACAGGCGGCTTGTACTTCGGCCTCCACCGGGATTAACGTTTCCCGTAAAACCATGGTCACTCCGGCGGTTTGGGCAATTTCATTAACCGCACTAGCTAATCCCCCCCTGGTTAAATCCCGCAGACAGTGAATCGGTATTCCTGCCGACAATAATGCCTGTACTTCCCTGTGAACCGGGGCTGAATCACTTTCAATGGTGGTTTCAAATTCTAATCCTTGACGCACTGCCATAATGGCCATGCCATGACGCCCCAAATCACCGCTCAAAATCAGGCGATCGCCTACCTGCACCTGATTAGGATGGATAGTTTGTTGATGGTCGAGGGAACCAATGCCGCTGGTATTGATGAAAATGCCGTCTCCCTTACCCCGGTCCACCACTTTGGTATCACCAGTAACAATTTCCACGCCACAATTTTTCGCCGCTTGCCCTAGGGATTGGGCCACCCGCCACAGAGTTTCCATGGGCAATCCTTCTTCGAGGATAAAACCAACACTAATGTAGCGGGGAGTTGCGCCCGCCATGGCGAGGTCATTAACGGTGCCGTGGACTGCCAAAGAACCAATATCGCCCCCAGGAAAAAAGAGGGGATTGATTACGTAGGAGTCAGTAGTGAAAGCTAAAGCACCTTGGTTGACGGCAAACACCGCCGCATCATGACTACCCGTTTCGGAAGTGCCAAAGGCCGGTAAAAAAATTTGCTTAAGTAATTGTTGGCTCAACTTACCGCCGCCGCCGTGGGCTAACAGTACCTGGGGATAACGATCAAGGGGAACGGGACAGACTAAGTTCACTGGCAGCTAATCTCTTTGTTGCATGATGTAACAATTACGGCCAAGAACTTAAATTTCCTCAGGATCAACGCCTAATTCCTTCAGCTTGGCCGCTAGGCGATCGGCCCTTTGTTGTTCTTCGTTAGCCCGTTGCTTTTCTTTGACCATTTCTCGATTAAGCTCCACCGTGGTAAGAAACTTACGCCCGTCAGGATAATAAATCTCCAGGGTATCGGGGGTGAGGAAAAAGCGAATGCCCAGGAGGGGGCTAGTCCAATCTTCTATGGTCTCAATCACCTCTAATCCGTTCTTTCCCCGCTGCAGTCCGGTTAATTCGTTGTCATCGGGGTCATAAACGTAATACTCATTCACCCCGTAGCGTTCATAAAACTGTAATTTGCGAATCATTTCCTTGGCACGATTGCCGGGAGAGAGGATTTCAAATACCACCTGGGGGGCGATATTATCTTCCTCCCATTGGCGATAGGAACCACGTTTTCCCTTGGGCCGCCCTAGGGCCACCATGGCATCGGGGGCCACACGGATTTCAGGATGCCCTTCCACGGGATACCAGAGTAGGTCCCCGGCCACAAAAACACTGTTGTCCTGGGCAAAAAGACACTCCAGATTTTCCTTGAGTAAAACGATCCACTGGAACTGTTCAGTATTATCTGCCATGGGTTGGCCGTCGCTGTCAGGGTAGATAATAGTGCGATGGGGGGCGATAACCATTTGCTTAAGTTTCCTAAAATGGGCAACTTTGCTTATATCTTATCGGCTTAAACTCTCAACTGAGTGATGGCAATGTTGCCGGAAAAACAAACGTCAATATCTGAGCCGGGTTGCCGTGGTCGCTGGCTGTATTCTCCCCGGTAAAAGAAATTCGACCCTTCTATGGTGAATGCCACGGGCAGAGGATCCCGACTGGGTTCACAAAAAATAACCTCCGGTTCTGGATCGCCGCTTTGCCAATGGGGGAGGTTGACGTTCCAAAAATGTTGGGGGGGTAAATCCTGTTGCCAAAGGGTATTGAAGACAGCACTGGCCCAATGGGAAGCCCAGGCCCAATTAATGGTGCGGGGTTTGTTAATCCAGTGGGAAATAGCGATCGCCTTATGGCCAAGGATAGCGGCCTCCCGCACTGCTGCCACTGTGCCAGATAAGTAGGAGTCAATGCCCATATTGCCCCCCGCATTGATGCCGGCAATTACCCAATCCACTTCTGGGTAAAAATGAACCACTCCCAACCGGGTACAGTCCGCCGGAGTGCCATCCACTGCGTAACGATTTTTGCCTCTCTGTTCCACGGCGATCGCCTGGTCAGTGGTCACCTTATGGCCACAGCCGGAATGTTGATTTTTGGGAGCCACCCAAACGCCCCGTTTACCAAGGGCTTCATAGAGAGCTTCAATACCAGGAGCATCAATGCCATCGTCATTGGTGAGCAAAAAATTCATAGGATGTGTAACTAGTCAAACGGGCAACGGTAAGCAAACCTTTTAAACCATAGCGAAAATTGTCCAGGCCGTGATTTTGTTAAGATGTAGTCCAAGACCCCATTGTTGAGATAGGCCCGTAGAACGTCCATGACTGCCACCATCCTCGTTGAAAAGCAAAAAGTTGATCGTCCCCCTTTAGAACTTCATTACCTAGGGGACAAGGTGCTCCGACAACCGGCCAAGCGCATTGCCAAGGTGGATGACAGCATTCGCAAATTGGCCAAGGAGATGTTGCAGACTATGTACAGTGCCAATGGTATTGGTTTAGCCGCTCCCCAGGTAGGCATTAACAAACAACTACTGGTGGTAGATTGTGAACAGGATAAGCCCGATGAACCGCCTTTGATTATGATTAATCCCCAAATTACCCGCACTAGCGAAGAACTTTGTGTGGTGGAAGAGGGTTGTCTGAGTGTGCCCAATGTTTACATGGATGTGACCCGGCCCCGGGCGATCGAAGTGACCTATAAAGATGAGCATGGCCGGCCCCAAAAACGCCTTTTTGCTGAGCTAACCGCCAGGGTAATTCAACATGAAATGGACCATCTGAATGGGGTTATGTTTGTAGACCGGGTGGATAATCCTTTAGCCTTAGCAGAATCTTTAAAGAAAGAAGGTTTTTCTATGCAGGCAGTTAAGCCCGTTGCTTGAGTATTAGTTAGCAGGCCATCTGAAAAAAGTCTTCACTTCCCCGGCTCAACCCTAGCCCCCGCTTAACGGTAAACTGAACTGTTGTCCGTTCCATTGCTCCGGAGGCTATTTTTCTGTGACCCCTAAAAGTGGTATTCTTCTGCTCCTTTCCTGTGTGTCGGCGATCGCCGCTGTGGGCTGCGTATTTGAACTGTCATCGGGGCAACCGGAATTGGGCAGTACGACCACCACGGCCATTTTGTTGGGCAGTATTCCCCTGACAGCCCTTTTCTTTTGGATTGCGGTGCAGGATACCAGGGCCAACATGAAGTAGGTAGTTTATTAGTATTTAATATCATTTCATTTCAATTTTTCCCGTTTACTCCACTATGGCCGATTCCCATTCCCACTCCAGCCTTGAAGAAATCCGTGCCACCCGGCTTGAAAAAGCGGAACAATTGCGGCAACTCGGCCTCAATCCCTATGCCTACACCTGGGAAATTACCCACCAAGCTCAGGATTTACAGGAAACCTATCGGGATCTAAGCAACGGCGAAGAAGTGGACCTCAAAGTGGCGATCGCCGGCCGAATCTTAGCACGGCGGGTGATGGGAAAATTAGCCTTTTTTACCCTCCAGGACGAGAGCGGTACCATCCAACTTTATCTGGAAAAACAGCGGCTGACGGAACATATGCCGGAGTTGGAAAATGCTTTTAACCTGCTGAAAAAAATTACTGACGTGGGGGATATATTGGGGGTGACGGGAACCCTCAAACGCACGGAAAAAGGCGAATTATCAGTTTATGTGCAAACCTATGCCGTACTCACTAAATCCCTATTGCCCCTACCGGATAAATGGCACGGTTTAACTGATACAGAAAAGCGTTACCGTCAACGTTACGTGGATTTAATTGTTAATCCCAATGTGCGGCAAACTTTTCGCCGTCGGGCCCAGATTACCGCCGCTATCCGTCGTTACTTGGATGAACAGGGCTTTATCGAAATTGAAACACCAGTTTTACAGGGGGAATCGGGGGGCGCAGAAGCTCGGCCTTTTATCACCCATCACAACACCCTGGACATGCCCCTGTATCTCCGCATTGCTACGGAATTACATCTGAAAAGATTGGTGGTGGGAGGCTTTGAAAAGGTTTTTGAGTTGGGGCGAATTTTTCGCAACGAAGGGGTTTCCACCAGGCATAATCCTGAATTTACCTCCATTGAGGTCTATCAAGCCTACGTGGACTATAACGAGATGATGGCCTTAACCGAAGCCCTCGTCACCACCGCCGCCCAAGCAGTATTAGGCACGCTAAAAATCACCTACCAAGGGGAAGAAATCGATCTCACCCCTCCCTGGAAACGCATCACCATGCACGAAGCGGTGCAGTTAGAAACAGGGATAGATTTTAGCCAATTTACAGATCTGGAAACGGCCAAACAAGCGGCCACAAAGGCGGGCATTGGTGTGCCGGAAGATTGTCCTTCCCTTGGGCATTTGTTAAACCATGCTTTTGAGCAAAAAGTGGAAGGGACGTTGATGCAACCCACTTTTATCATCGATTTCCCAGTGGAAATTTCTCCCCTCGCTAAGCCCCATCGCAGTAAACCGGGGCTGGTGGAACGGTTTGAGCTATTTGTTTACGGTCGGGAATTGGCCAATAGTTTTTCCGAGCTGACAGACCCCATTGATCAACGGAGTCGGTTGGAAGCCCAGGCGGCTAAAAAAGCGGCAGGGGATTTGGAAGCCCACAGCGTTGATGAAGATTTCCTCACAGCGTTGGAATACGGCATGCCCCCTACTGGTGGCTTGGGCATAGGCATCGATCGCCTGGTGATGTTGCTGACCGATTCCCCCAGTATTCGGGATGTAATTGCCTTTCCGTTGCTGAAAAATCAGGAGGCTGGCAGCGAAGGTTGATATTTTCCTAGGAGCTAACTGTCGAGGGGATTTAATTGGCTCCTAGATTTCCTTAATTTCCACTCGGGGAATTCTTAAATAAGCCATGCGCTTAAGCTCCCGTCTTCCCCGGGCAACGGAATCCAAAATCAAGCCACAGGTGAAAAAGACAAAGCCCAAGGACATTAAAGAAGCGGCAATGATGACTGTGGGAAATCTCGGTACTAGACCCGTTTCCAGATAGGTAAATACCACCGGCAACATTAAGGCGATCGCCGACCCGGAAAAGAGGGCAAAGAACACACCAAAAAAGAGGAATGGGCGGGTTTCCTTCATCAGTAAAAAGGAGGTACCCAAAACCCGAAAGCCATCGCTAATGGTGTTTAACTTACTTTCGGAGCCAGAAGGGCGAGATTGGTATAACACTGGTTCTTCGGCAAAGGGCAGACGTAGTTCTAGGGTGTGGATAGTTAATTCCGTTTCAATTTCAAACCCGTTGGAAATAGCTGGGAAGCATTTAACAAAACGGCGGGAAAAAATTCTATAGCCCGACAACATATCGTCCAACCGAGCTCCGAATTGTAATTCCACAATGCCCTTTAACAGTTGGTTGCCACTGCGGTGGCCAAAACGGTAGGCCTCCTTGTCTTTAACCTCTGATCGCCGGGCCCCCACCACCATATCCAATTGCTCATTAATCAGGCGATCAATCAATCTACCCACCGCTTCGGCTTCATAGGTATTGTCCCCATCCACCAAAATGTAAATATCCGCTTCAATATCAGCAAACATGCGGCGGATCACATTGCCTTTACCCGGTTGTTTCTCGTAACGGACAATGGCCCCTGCTTGCTGGGCGACGGTGGCGGTGTCATCGGTGGAACAATTGTCGTAAACGTAGATGGCGGCATTGGGCAACTGCTGGTGAAAATCAGTCACAACCTGGGTGATGGTCAAAGCTTCATTACGGCAAGGAACTAGCACCGCCAAACGATAGGCACTGGAAAAAGAGGTTGACACCGTTAATTTAGCCAAAAATTCGGTAAAAATAAGCCGAGAAAGGGTCAGAGCGCCTGTATTTTTCCTAAACGTTCATAATTCAGGATTTTAATAGAGGCCTGTGCCAATGGTTCTCAGAACTGGGGCTAATTTTATCTGGCCGGTTGTCCCTCCGCAAGTTTGTCCAGCCAAAGCTACGGTGATAATTAATTGGTTAATAGGGATCACACAGGACTAGCAAACAGAGTATGGCCATCGCTGTTGCAACGGTAACCCAATCCCTCTAACAACGGTTGGACTCCCAACAATGCCGATTGTTTGGTTTTCACATCAGCGTGGATGTCAATGCAAAGATAGGGGCGACAGGTTTTTAATGTTTCCATGGCCCCCTGGAGAGCATAAAGTTCAAAACCTTCAATATCAATTTTGATCGCTTTGGGGCGGAGATTATTTTCCTTGGCAAATTTATCAATGGTGGTGATTTCCACTGCGTAGGTAGCATAATTATCTAGGCTGGGCTCCACATCTTTCGCCAAGGTAGAAGTGTCCGCCGCCCAGGAAAAACGGTTATCAGTACTATATTCAATGAATTCCGCTTCCCCCGTTTCATCGGCGATCGCCAGGGGAAGAACTGTAATATTTTCCAGGTGGTTGCCCTTAACGATTTGTTCGAGGCTTTGACGGGTTTGGCGAGCGGGCTCAAAGGCATAGATATGGCCTCTATTACCAACAATTTCTGCCAAGGGAATACTAATCACCCCGTAGGCCGCCCCCACATCAAAAAACACGTCCCCGGGCCGTAGATGCTGCCCCAGCCAGTGAACGCAATGGCTTTCTATGCAATAGGTAAAACTAAATTCCTGGGACGTTTCCAAGCAATGGGCATAGGCCCGTAAAATTCCCACCGGAACTCTGAGGGGAACCCCATTAATTTCACAGCTTAGGGTAGTCTGGGGTTGGCTCTGGGCAACAATTTCCACTAAAGCCCGGCTGTAATCCAAATGGAGATGATCAAAGGATTTTTGTAAACCAGCAATCAAATCATTGGTGTCGGCGATCGCCCTGAGCATGGCTGCTTCCTGCTCATCTAGGCCAAAAAGCTTGCGACGTAATTGTTTAAAAAATTTTTGCATAGGGGCGTTTCCCAAAAAATCCGATGGTTTATCCTCAGGTTGGCTAACATTCTCCCACAAAAATCAACCCCATCTAGGGTCAGCTAAAAAATGCAATCCCCTGTGATATTATGTGGCGTTATCGGTCACCCGAAATGCCCCTAACTGAGTCATTCTTGGATCTAATGCTAATTCCTGTAATCGGTTTTGGTTTGGCTGTTATTTTATTGATTGGATTTTTTCTGCTCTATCAGGAAGTCGGCATTTTTAAAAACTTAAAATTCCTCGTTATTCAGAAAAATAACCCCTTTTTTATTCTTGCTATATTTTGTCTGATCTTAGGTTTAGCTTTAGGATTAGTGGGCTATTGGGGGATCCTAGAACCAAAGCTTGGTGCAGCAGATTTACAAGCCTTAAGACGTAATTTGATTATCTTGAGTTTATTGCTTTTTGGAGTAACGTTTCGTCAATATTTATTTAATTTGATTAAACCCGTTACCGCCATGGTAATTTGGCGAAAAATTGGCACTTTTAACTATAAAAATCGCATCGCCATTCTTACCTATGTTTTGTTAGGTCTGATTGCTTTGGCTTGGATGGCCCCTATGGCGTCGGCCAAAATAATTTTCTCTATTAATGACCACACTTCCCATATTGGCTACATTGTCCAGGCTAGAATGGCCCTAGAGGAAGGACAATTTCCCCTACGGGTGGCCCCTCTAGAAAATTTTGGTTTTCGCTATCCTGGCTTTCAATTCTATAGTCAACTGCCCTATTTTTTAGGGGCAATAATTTACAAATTTTTGACTCCCACTAATCCCTACACTGCCTATAAAATTTTGCTTTGGTCTGCCCTATGGTTGGGGGGGATTTTCATCTATCGGGTTGGGTTTTTCTTCACCCGTTCCCAAATTGCCGCTATTTTAGGGGGAGTGACCTATATGTCCGCCCCCTATTTTCTTAATAATGTCCATGCAAGGGGAGCTTTCACCGAGGCGATCGCCCAGGGAATTTTAGCCATTGTTTTATTTTACGCTATTCAAACTTTTTACTATCCCCATTATCGCCATTTAATTTTAGGTTCTTTGGCCTGGTGTGCCCTGGGATTAACCCATATTATTACCTTCGTTTACACAACTATTTTTATTGCTTTATTAGGTGCCATTTTCTTAGTCAAAAATAAGCCTAATCATTGGCAAAAAGGGATTACTTACATTAGTTTGAGCTACATCTGGGCTTGGTTGCTAGCGCTTTACTTTTTAGCTCCTGTGGCTCTGGAATCTGGCAGTTTAGCCATTCGTCGTCAGATTCAAGCCATTAATCCCTTCAACACTACTGATATTACCCCGATCGCCAATTTACTAGCCCCCAATTCTCTGCCTCACCAACCAACGGAACTGGGCATTGCCCCTACCTACGGTTTTCATCCCGCTGTCGGTTGGATTCTTTTGGCTGGCTTTGGCACGGTAATTTACTTTGTTTTTGCTGGCAAATCATTACCTAGGCGTTTATGGCGATCGCAGCCCTGGCTGATTCCTTTGCTGAGCGTATTTATACTAGCCTTATTTCTTACGTGGAGTCCCGTTAATATTTGGAATCTTTTGCCCCGACAGTTGTGGGTCACCCAATTTACTTTTCGTTTTTTAACCCATGTAATGTGGTCCGGGGCACTGCTAACCACACTGGCAATTATTTTAATTTTTCGAGAAAGATTACGCAGTCGTCATTTAATTTTAGGTATTTTAATTATTGTCATTGCTAGCCGCCCTTGGTTACCCATACCCCGAGGCACCGTGACAGTAGAAGAATTATTACAAGATCCCCTTTTTCGTTATTCTGGCGCTTTGGACTATCTCTATCGCTTACCCAACAAAGCCGTTCCTGTTAACACAAAAGCCCAATCAGCGGTGGAAAAAATATATGGCAAAGCCGAGTTGCAACTTCTCCATCCCGATTGGATTCCCGGCTATCTTTCCTGGGATGTATTTATTAATGGCCCCCTACCCATTGACGTTGATATTCCCTATCCTGCCTGGCCAGAAACGGAAAAACCCACCCTAGTTTTACAGGGTAGAGTTCCCATGGATAAAATTAAAAGCCAAGCTAATTTAATAGTTTTTGTTGATCAACAACCATTAACTTCCATTCCTTTGACCCAGGAAGAATTAAAAGTAAAAGTTCCTTTCACCGACGTTAAATTCGCTGGCAACGCCTTTGAATTAAAATTTATCGTAGAGGGAGAAACCACTGGCGGCAATCCTCTTTACATCAGAATGGATCATCTATATTTTGATGATTTTTCCGCCGCAAATACCCTTCTACCTGTCCATGCAACTAAGGAAATGTGTAACCAAAAGGGAGTTGTGACTAACTGCCCAGTTGAAATGCCCGCAGAGGCTGGCACAGTGCAACTGCCAATTTTGTATTATCCTGCAATGCAACAAGTTGTGGTAGATAATCAACCGGTAAAAGGATTTTTTACTAATTATCGAGATTTTAATTTACTCAGTCTTAATCTGAGTCCAGGCAAACATCAAATCCAAGTCAAATTCACTGGCTTAATCTGGGCAAACTTGATCAGTCTTCTTGCTTGGTTGACATTGATCATTACGGCGATCGCCTTAAAATTCTATCCACGTAAACCGGAGCAAACAATTTTTAAGTAGATAGATAAATTTAATATGGACTAATTTGATTAACTCACTGGATGGAGAATAAATTAGCGAGTTGTAGATTTTGTGTCAGCTTGGCATCAGATCAAATTCTTTGATGGCCAGCAGAAAATTACGATTTTCGTGGCCAGCACGACTTAGTTTAATTAAAGCAAATCTTTGCAAAGGAGTCAGGGATTGCCATTGAGTCAACGTAATGCCGGAAGATTCCAAAGACGGTAATTTATTATTTAACTCCGTTAATATTTGAGCTGGAATTTGATTGGCATTTAACCAATCGGGTAAATCCGGCACTGATAATGTGGAAGCTGGCTTGCCAGTTAATTGCGTTATCCAATTTTGCAGCTTTTCCCCATATTGGCTAACTTCTGTTGGTGTTTCACAACTAGCTTCAGTCAAATACTGCCTTTGTTCCAAACTCAGTTGATGCCAATGACTTAATTTTAATTTAACGCCACAGGTGTCTAGTTTATAGCGCACAACCATGGGAATACAGCGGAGGGAATCAACAAAATCAGCTTCAAATTGAAAAAACATTGTTATTGTTACAGGAAAATCAACTTAGTTTTTAATGCTAACATTGGATGTTGAGCGAGGATATAATTCAATGCCTTCACCTAGCACTTACCACAGCGATTTCTATGCCTGGACAAAAGAGCAAACTGAAATACTACGTAACCAGCAATGGCATAAACTAGACTTAGAAAATTTGATTGAGGAAATAGAGAGCTTGGGGAGACAACAGCGTCAGGAATTAAGAAATCGTCTAGCAATTTTGCTTGGTCATCTCCTCAAATGGCAACACCAATCAGAGCAAAGACGCCGCAGTTGGCTGGCAACAATTCGAGTACAAAGACGGGATATTTTAAAGTTGATTAAGGAAAATCCTAGCTTAAAAACCTATTTATCAGAGGCTATCTCAGATGGCTATGATAATGGCAGGGATCTAGCAATGGGAGAGACCAACTTGCCGGAAGAAACATTTCTTCAACAATACTCATATATTCCTGACCAAATTTTAAGCTTAGATTTTTATCCTGACAATTAATTGCTTATTGTTTGATTAAACTGGTGCAATATTAACGGCGCAGGCTTTTAATTCCGGTTGTTTAGAAATAGGGCAAGCAGTGGCATGGGTCAAACTATTAACTTCAGCATTATCGTCCCACAAAAAACCCCAGTGCATGGGCATAAAAACCGTACCGGGGGCAATGGCTCTAGTAACTAGAACTTCTAGCTGAGCAGAACCCCGTCGAGATTTAATCGCAACTAAATCCTGACTTTTAATACCCAATTTTTCTGCGTCCTTGGGATGCATTTCCAATATAGGTTTGGGATGCATTTTTTTGATTTTCTCAATGTGGCCAGTGCGGGTTTGGGTATGCCAATGACCATAAAGACGACCATTGGTGAGGACAAAAGGATAGTTTGGATCGACCGGCTCAGCTAATCCCTGACTGTGGTCTAAGCAAAAGTTTGCCCGACCATTTTCTGTGCAAAATTTATAGTCGGTGTAAAGTCTTTTAGTTGATAAAAGTTGACTTTCTTGATCTGATTGACGACAGGGCCATTGCAGCGGCCCCAGCTTTTGCAACTTTTCATAACTGACACCAGATTGGTCACATAATCTTTCAGCAGTTAGTTGCACATATTCCCGATGTACTGCGGCTGAATCAACAAAATTAAATTGATTTTCAAAACCTAATCTACGTCCTACCTCAGCAAAAATTTCCCAGTCGGGTCTTGCTTCCCCAGGAGGAGAGCGAAACGCAGGAGAAAGGGTAACTCTCCGTTCTGAATTGGTCATTGTGCCAGTTTTTTCGCTCCATTGAGCTGCTGGCAATAACAAATGGGCGTATTCTGCCGTTTCAGTGGGGGAATAGGCATCCTGATGAATCGTAAAAGTTGATTGTTGCAGAGCCTTTTTAACCCTTTCTAAATCAGGCATACTAACAACAGGGTTAGTCGCCACAATCCATAGGAAACCAACCTGTTGATTTTCCAATCCCATGAACATTTCCCAGGCTGATAAACCTGGTTCTGGATTAATACGGCCAGGGGAAATCTGCCAAAGTTGTTCTACCTCTTGGCGGTGTTGAGGATTTTTAATTGAACGATAGCCAGGCAACAGATGGGACAATCCCCCTGCTTCCCGACCCCCCATGGCGTTGGGCTGACCAGTGAGGGAAAAAGGTCCACTGCCTGGTTTCCCAATCTGACCAGTGAGTAAATGGAGATTAATTAAACAACGACCTTTAGCTGTGCCTTGAAAAGATTGATTCATTCCCATGGACCAAAGGGAAAGCACTGTTTTGGCATTGCCCCAATAGTGAGCGGCGGTTTCTAATTGTTCTAAACTAATGCCACAAATTTGGGTAACTTTTTCCGGGGGATAATGATCAATAACTTGACAATACTGCTCAAAATCTTGGGTGTGATTATCAATAAATTTTTGATCAATTAAATTCCACTTTTTTAGCAAATAGGCAATGCCATGGAGTAAAGTAATGTCACTGCCAGGATTGATCGCTAAATGTAAGTCCGCAACTTCTGCGGTGGCAGTACAACGGGGGTCCACCACAATTAATTTAACGTGGGGATTTTGTTTGTGGTGTTTGCGTAAACGATTAAAAATAATGGGATGGCAGTCCGCTGTATTAGTACCAATTAAAAAAGCGCAATCGGTTATTTCTAAGTCTTCATAACAGCAAGGCGGACCATCGGAACCAAAGCTTAGGCTATAGGCAGACACAGCCGAAGACATGCAAAGACGAGAATTGGTATCAAAATTATTGGTACCCAAACAACCTTTAAATAATTTTTGGGCCACGTAGTAATCCTCTGTCTGCATTTGCCCAGAGGCGTACATACATAAACCACTTACCCCCAAAGTTTGTTTAACTTGCTGAATTTTATCAACAACAATTTCTAGGGCTGCTTCCCAACTAATTTGTTGCCACGGCTGATCTAAACTTGACCGAAACATGGGGTAAAGTAATCGCTGTTTATCCATGGATTCCATTACGGTAGCTCCTTTGACGCAGACCATGCCTTGGCTGGAAGGATGCTGGCGATCGCCTCTAATTTTATGGGCATGACCGGCATCAACTACCGACTTTTGGGGACTAGCAACAGCCTCCAAACCACAACCAACTCCACAGTAAGGACAAAGGGTTCTGGTGGTGGGAAGAATAGCTGGTGAATCCATTAAAATATTGGCAGTTAATTGAAGCGAATTTGATTAGTTGACCACTAATTGACCAAAAGATGAATACAGTTAATACGATTGGTCGATATTTGATCGCAGTGAAAAACTTTAATAGTTAATTTGTCCTGAGGGCTAGCCCAAAATAATAACTGTTCGCCAGGAAAAATCAGTTTTTCCTTATTCCAGGTGCCATCAATAATTATCTGCTGTAATTTATTGCCACTATTGCGATAGTAGCAAAGCTGATTATCACTGTCATGGATCGAGTTGCTAGGAGATGAGAGGGAATGATCAAAGTTGTTAATAACTGACATTTTTTTAAAAACTAATAGTAAGTCGACAGTTGGACAAATTGGTGGCAATTAATGGTAACAACGGCAAAAATTTAGCTAATCCAGATAGTTCAAGACCCTTCCATGGATTCCACTGCGGGGGTAGGGCCACCATCACCCTTAGAACCAAAAGTTTGCACCAAACCAACCCCGACTAAGGCGATCGCCACTAGTCCTAGGGCTCCCGCCACAACTTTTTTGAATAGCAAACCGGGATTGGGTTTATCTTCTTTGAGGTCATCATCATCGTCATGGGCATAACGGTGAAAGAGAAAATCAAGAGCATAATTCCGCAGTTGATAATATTTTGGATCATCGGTAATTTGACTGCGGTTGCGGGGGCGATCAAAGGGAATATCTAAAATTTCACCAATTTTGGCGCTGGGACCATTGGTCATCATCACTAGGCGATCAGCGAGGAATAATGCTTCGTCAATGTCGTGGGTAATCATCAACACGGTCAGATTATTTTCCCGCCAAATTTTTAATAACTCTTCCTGCAATTCCTCCTTAGTAATGGCATCCAACGCCCCAAAAGGTTCATCTAAAATTAATACTTCTGGGGAAATAGCTAAGGCTCTGGCGATCGCCACCCGTTGTTTCATACCCCCGGAAATTTGCCCAGGTTTTTTCTGAGCCGCTTCCGTTAAACCTACCATTTCGAGGTAATGGCCTACCAATTCTTCTTTTTCCGTTTTAGATTTATCTGGGTAAACCGATTCCACCGCCAGGTAAACATTATCATAGGCAGATTTCCAAGGCAGTAGGCAATAATTTTGGAAAACCATCATCCGGTCAGGGCCCGGGGCAGTAATTAACTGATTTTTCAGCTTAACCGTGCCTTGGGTGGGTTGATTAAAGCCCGACACCATATTTAAGAGGGTAGATTTACCGCAACCGGAATGGCCAATAATGCAAATAAATTCCCCTTCTTTTACCTCTAAGTTAACCCCATCTAAAACCGTATAGGGCCCCTGGGCAGTTGGATAAACTTTACTGACATTTTCAATGGCTAAAAAAGCGTTTTTTTCTTCGGTCAGGGTAGGGTCATTGACATTCATTGTTTGCATGGCATTTAGAAAAATAGATATTTCAAGGTTAAAAAGAAGCGACAAAAAGCTGATCTATTGATTAACTTGATCAATTTGGTCGATGAGAATTTCTGTGACTTGAATATCCCGGTGAATGGTGAAACGTTTAATGTAACCAAGGGGATCATTCGGGGTGAAAACCATGCCATCAAACAGGGAAACATTGTGGTGATCACCTTCTAAATCTGGCCACCCTAAATGGCGACAGGCTTCCCCAAATAGGTCAGGACGGCGTACCCGTTCAATGATTTCCACCCAGTTTTTAGGAAAATCAATGTAACCCCAACGGGCTAATTGGGTCAGAATCCATAACCCTTCACTGCGGGAGGGATAGTTACATTGCTTGACATAAAATTGATTGAAGTCCAGCAACATTTCCGCTTCTGCGTCATTTCCTTGATCATATTCAGTCAAAAAGCCTGGACTGATATATTCCGTGGAGGTGCCGACATATTGAGGCAATGCCAAATAGTCTAGAATTTCTTGGCGATGACGGCGATCATCACAATATTCACAGGCTTCCAACAGAGCTTTAACCAGGGCTAAATGGGTAGCTGGATATTTATTAACCCATTCTTCCCGCACCCCTAAAACCTTTTCTGGATGGCCATTCCAAATGTCCAAATCCGTGGCAATAACATAGCCTAAATCCTGTTTAACCGCATAGGAATTCCATGGTTCCCCCACACAAAAACCATCAATATTACCAGCTTCTAAATTGGCCACCATTTGGGGCGGCGGTAGGCGCATTAAATTAATATCTTGGTCCGGATCAATACTGCCGGAAGCAAGCCAATACCGCAGTAACAGATTTTGCATCGATGCGGGGTGAACCATGCCCAGGGTGGCCACTTGATCGGGAGTTTCTGCTAGCTTTAACCGTAAATCTTCGAGGGTTTTTACCCCCGCTTCAGCAAACTTTTTGCTGAGGGTGATGGCATTGCCGTTACGACTCATCACCATGGCAGTAATCATCGGTAAAGGGGTTTTTCCTCCCATGCCTAAGGTTAAAGCTAGGGGCATACCCGCCACCATTTGGGCTCCGTCCAACCGTCTTTCCCGAATGCCGTCGGCGATTGCCTGCCAACTGGGTTCTTTCACCAGGTTAACTTGCTCTAAACCATGCTTTTGGAAGAAACCTTTCTCTTTGGCTACCACTAACGGGGCGCAATCGGTGAGGGGGATAAAACCTAAGTCCAGATTGATTTTTTCCAGGCCATTGCCCCCCATGGCCTCGGCAAACTGACTGACCGCCCCAACTTTTTTAGCCCGTTTTTGTTGATTGAGGAAATAAACCATTTCCCCCCGCAGGGCGTAGTAACTGGGATGGTTGACCACTTCCAAACGGTGACGGGGTCGCGGAATGGGCACTTCCAAAATTTGCCCAATGTGGGCTTCGGGCCCTGTGGTTAACATCACCACCCGGTCAGAAAGTAACAATGCTTCGTCCACATCATGGGTGACCATAATGCAGGTTACGCCACTTTCTTGGACAATTTCCATTAACCGTTCCTGGAGATTCCCCCGGGTTAAAGCATCCAAAGCCCCAAACGGTTCATCCAATAATAAAACTTTAGGACGGGTCGATAATGCCCTGGCGATCGCCACCCGTTGTTTCATGCCCCCGGACAATTCCCCCGGTCGTTTATGGGCTGCCCGTTGTAACCCCACCAGGGCAATATTGTCGTCAATAATTTTTTCTTGTTCTGGTTTGGGCAGATCCCGCAGAACTCGATTCACAGCCAGGGCGATATTTTGTCGCACCGTCAACCAAGGCAACAGGGAGTAGTTTTGAAACACCACCATCCTTTCAGGGCCAGGCTCGGTGATTTCTTTCCCCTCCATGATGACCCCGCCAAAGGTGGGCTTATCTAGCCCAGAGATCATGTTCAACAAGGTAGACTTGCCGCAGCCAGAGTGACCAATCAAGGAAATAAATTCTCCCTGACTAATTTTCAGCTCAATGTTTTTGAGGGCAATGTAACGCCCCCCGTCGGGGAGGGGAAAAATACGGTCAACATGATCAATTTCAATGAAGGGCATCATAGTTAGTCCGGGGGTGACAAATCAAAAATTGAGAACTAGTAGCTAGGAAAAACGGCCTTCCTATGGATGTTTGGTCACTTTTGCTCCGCTGGGACCACTAAACTTTCCAGAAAAGCGATAAAACGATCTAGCAATAAACCGACAATGCCCACATAAATTAAGGCAATAATGATTTCACTGATCAGGGAGCTGTTATAGGCATCCCAGATAAAAAAGCCAATGCCCACACCACCAATCAGCATTTCCGCTGCCACGATCGCCAACCAGGAAAGACCAATGCCAATGCGTAGGCCAGTGAAAATGTAGGGCACTGCTGCCGGGAATAGAATATTGAAAAAGTATTGGCTTTTGGAGAGTTTTAGAACCCGGGAAACATTCCGATAATCCTGGGGAACCTGTTGGGCTCCCACCGTGGTGTTGATGACGATGGGCCAAATTGCCGTAATGAAAATAACGAAAATGGCCGAAGGCTCTGCTTCCTGCAAAGCCGCCAGAGCAATGGGCAACCAGGCCAAGGGAGGAATGGTTCTTAGAACCTGAAAAATTGGATCGAGGGCATCATACATAAATTTGCTACTACCAATTAAGATGCCTAGGGCAATGCCCACCACCGCTGCCGCACTGAAGCCCACTGCCACCCTGGTTAAACTGGCAAAAATTTGGATGCCTAAACCCTTGTCTGTGCCACCATTGTCAAAAAAGGGATTGAGAATTAAAGGATAGGTTTGTTCTAAGACCTGCACGGGACTGGGCAGATTAGAACCTTCTCCGGAGCAGAGAATCTGCCAAACCACCAACAAAACGGCGATCGCCACAGCGGGACGAATAACCTTGGGACTGTAGATGAAACTGAGGGGATTTTTCTTGCGGCGGGGACGGAGCCCAACGGTGGAACTAGCCATAATTTTTACCAGAAATAGTTGATTGAACTGCAGCAATTACAAAAGTCAAGGGGGTACTTTTCCCCAGGGGGCAAATCACTGGGAACTAAGCTTTAATAGACTTAATTTTCAAGCTGTCCAGATAGGCCTGGGGATTTTCTGGATCGAAGGTTATGCCGTCAAAGAAAGTCTCAATTCCCCGGGAAGGACTACTGGGAATTTGATCTGCTGGTACCTCCAACGCCTGGGCTGCTTCTCGCCATAGATCTTCGCGATTGACTTTATCCACAATGGCTTTGGTGTCCGTACTCGCTGGCAAATAGCCCCAGCGAATATTCTCAGTTAAAAACCATTGGTCATGACTTTTATAGGGATAGGAAGCATTATCGACCCAATATTTCTGCATAATTTCTTGATCTTCAAAGGTTTCTTGGCCATTGCCGAAGTTATAAATACCTTTGGAGCGGTCAATAATGTCTTCAAAGGGAACTTTAAACCATTCCCGTTTAGAGAGAATTTGACACATTTCTTCCTTATTCTCTGCCTGGTCACACCATTGCTGGGCTTCCATCACCGCCATTAACAACGCTTTAGCAGCTTTGGGATTCTGATCTACCCAATCGGCCCGCATGCCAAAGGCTTTTTCGGGATGATCCTTCCAAAGTTGACCAGTGGTTAATGCCTGATAGCCGACTCCTTGGTTAACAGTTTGTAAAGGCCATGGTTCACCAACACAGAAAGACTCCATGGCATTAACTTTAACGTTGGCCACCATTTGGGCGGGGGGAACCACAATGGTAGAAAAATCTTTACCTGGTTCCATGCCTCCAGCGGCTAACCAGTAGCGAATCCACATGTCGTGGGTGCCGCCAGGAAAAGTCATGGCCACTTTAGGATCCGTTACTTTGGCAAAGGCTTCTTTGAGGGGAGCAGCGTCGGTACCCACTTTTAAGTCTTTATAATTATTGCCCAACTGAATGCCTTGGCCATTGACATTTAAGCGGGCCAAAATGTACATCGGGGTTGGTTTTCCATCGGTTACAGTGCCCATGGTAATGAGGTAAGGCATGGGGGTAAGAATATGGGCCCCATCAATACCGCCACTGGCGGAACCCAATACGAGGTTATCTCTGGTAGTACCCCAGGAAGCTTGCTTCAACACTTCCACATCCGGCATGCCATATTTGGCGTAAAAACCCTTTTCCTTGGCAATAATCAACGGGGCAGCATCGGTTAGGGCAATAAAGCCCAATTTGGCGGTGGTTACTTCCGGGGCATTCTCCCCCTCGACTAAAGGACTAATGGCTTGGTCCGTGCTGGACCCTGTACCCGTCCCGGTGGATGTGGTGGTGGGGGAAGTACAACCATGGAGAACCACTCCTCCAATGGCGGCGGCCCCTGCGGTAAACATGAACTTGCGTCGGGTGCTTCGGGAAAAATTACTCATAGTGTAGGCAATAACTAAAGCCAGAAAGGATAGTGGCTGACAATCATTCCCCTAGACTCGTTTTTTTTCCTGTTAACATTTGTATAGTTTGTAACTAATAATTAATTTTCATGCGATTACTGCATTGGTGCTGGCTTATTTTGCATATAACTGCAGTCGATCCCATTGTTGTTTGACCAGGCCGTCGTCAATGAGCTTTTCCGCTTTGGCGATCGCCGTTTCTAGATTGGGAGCATCCGTATGTTGCCAGAGATAAAAAGCACTGTTCCAAATTAGGGCTGACCGCAGGGGAGTTTGTTCCCCATTCAAAGTGGCTTGGGCCAACTCAAGATAATCAACCAAATTAGTCCAGACCGGATTTTTCCCCCCCAGACCAAAATCGGCGGCGTGGAGTCGCAAACGGGTCAGGGCATTTTCTGCCTTGGTCAAATCGTACAAACCAATGATGGCAGTGCGTTCCTGGGGCAAATCACAACTTCCTTCCAAACCTTTCACTGTGGTGAATGTACTAACGCCTCGTAGACTGAGAGCCTCAGCAATCATATTTTCCGTGGGGGGATGGACAAACCCCGGCACCACATGGTGTTTACCCGCATAGGGAACCCAAATTAACTCTAGGGTTGCCAGGGGAGGGCGTTTGCCGATTTCTTCCCGGTAAATTACCAACTTCTGGGCTTCAGGAAAATATTTGGGCAGATAAACAAAACCCACATTAGTTTTTTCTAAAATATCCTGTATGGCCAACAGAGATGGCGATCGCCAATTCACCCCTAGCCCTTCCCACAACTCCACCAGGGGAATTCCTTCCTTTGTGGGCATCCGATCGCCGCCATGTTGAATTACCGGACAACCCGCCGTTGCCAGTACCAGGGCTGTGAGGGGTCCCAGGGGACAGGTGCGATCTCGGCCATCGTAGGGTTGACTAAGCACAATTACCGTTTGACCAGAGCTAAGGGCAGGAATTTTGGGTCCCCATTGCTCAAAGGCATCCAGCATCCCTGCCAATTCAGTTCCTGTGGGGCGTTTAATACGATGGGCAATCAAAAAAGCACCAATCTGGGCCGGGGTAGCTTCCTGAGTTAACATCAACTCCATGGCCCGGGCCGATTCTTCCCTGGTCAAATTTTTGCTGGTATGGGGACCACTACCCACTTTTCTTAATAGCTCTCGAAATTCCTTGCTCATAGTTCCGCAAAAATGGGCAGTTTAGGTGTGCTTCGCAAAGATTTTTTATAGCTTTTTACCCAGGGGACAAAGGTGATTTTGGCTACCGATCAACTTTTGCAAGGCTGGAAAACCCTTAGGCACGAAAAAACAGAGTATTTATGTACAATGGAAGCAGACAGAGCCAAGCTCTCACTCCTCTGTAATCTTTAATATTGTTGCTTTTCAACTCGGCCATGGCCCTCAAACTTTATTTCCTGCGCCACGCACAAACCGCCTACAGTGCCACCGGAGGCTATTGTGGTACCCCGGAAAATGACCCTGGCTTGACCCCAGAAGGAATTTTAATGGCCAAGGAATTTGCTGAAGCCTACGCCCAACACCCCTGGCAAGCAGTTTATGTTAGCCCCTTGCAACGGGCCCGCCAAACAGTCCAACCCCTATGCGATTGCCTAGGTATTGAAATGCAGATCCGCCCTGGCCTAAGGGAAGTGGCCTATGGAGAATGGGAAGGACTCCATCCCGACGAAGTTTACCAAAGGGACCACGACCTTTATATGCAATGGCTCACCGATCCAGCTTGGAACTCTCCCCCCGGTGGAGAAAGGGGCATTGACATCGCCCGCCGGGGCACTAGGGTGCTAGAGGAAATTGAAGACCGCTTCGATGATGGCAATGTGTTGTTGGTTTCTCACAAAGCCACCATCCGCATCCTACTCTGCTGCCTCCTGGGCATCGACGTAGGTCGTTACCGAGACCGTTTTGCCATGCCCGTCACCGGACTGAGCGTGGTGGAATTATCTTCCCGGGGACCGCTCTTTCACTGTATTGCGGAACGGTCTCACCTCAGCCCCTATTTACGTAGTTTGCCCAGCACCTAGAGACGGGTAATGCTTACGGGAACCCGGCCTTTGCGGGGGTTAGCAATTTGTTGGAAAGCAGAACGGCTGAGGTCAATGGAGCAGTTACAACGGTCACTCACCGTCACTACGACCGATTTCCCCGTACGGCGATTGGTTACCCTAACTCTGGTTCCTAGGGGCAGACTGGGGTGGGCTGCCACCATGCGACCGTGGTTATAGACTTGGCCGTTGGCCATCTTCCGCCCTACAAACTGATTGCCATAGAAAGTGGCAGATTGGGCCATCACCGGCAAAGGCAATACCAAGGGAATTAGTAGGCTAGCAAACAAAAAGCGCAAATCGATCAACCTCTTTAGTTTGAAACAACAATTAGAGGTTAGTAGTGTAGCCTAAGAGACTTTCTTGGTCAAATTATTTGGCTCCCACCAGTAATCCTGGGGAACCTAACGGCGGGGAAAACGCCGCTTCTGGAGAAAATCAGGAATGTCTAACTCCGGAGCCATGGGAATTTCCCCTAGGGGATCTTCTGGTGGTGTTGTTGATGGCACTGTCTCCACTCCGGCAGGGGGGCCGCTGAGCACAGGTTTGCCGCTGGTTTTTGCCTGGGGTTTTTCCTTTTCACCGTTGAAGCCCGTGGCAATGACGGTAATTCTCATTTCTCCCTGCAGGTGATCGTCAATCACCGCTCCAAAGATGATGTTGGCATCGGCATCCACCACTTCATAGATAATTTCAGCCGCAACATTAACTTCGTGCAGGGTCAGATCCGTTCCACCAGTGACATTAAATACGACTCCTTTAGCTCCCTGGATAGAAGATTCCAACAAAGGAGAGGAAATGGCCGCCGTGGCCGCCTCCTTGGCCCGGGACTTGCCGGAACCCACCCCAATGCCCATTAATGCGGAGCCAGCATCGGCCATCACCGCCCGAACGTCCGCAAAGTCCACATTCACCAAACCGGGGATGATGATAATGTCGGAAATACCCTGTACCCCCTGGCGCAGAATATCATCGGCTACCCGAAAAGCTTCCTGGAGAGGAGTTTCGGCGGGGATAACCGACAATAGTTGATTGTTAGGAATCACAATTAGGGTATCGACCCGGGACTGGAGAGCATTAATGCCTTCCTCAGCTTGCTTAGCCCGTCGTCGGCCTTCAAAGGTAAAGGGACGGGTGACAATGCCCACCGTCAAACAGCCCATTTCTTTGGCCACCTCGGCCACAATGGGAGCCGCTCCAGTGCCAGTGCCGCCCCCCATGCCCGCAGTGATAAAGACCAAATCCGTACCCTCAAGGGAACGGGCAATTTCATCCCGGGATTCCTCCGCCGCTTTTTGCCCGATCGCCGGATTACCACCGGCCCCCAAACCCCTGGTGAGTTTTTGGCCAATTTGAATACAATCCGGGGCGTTCGTATTAGTTAATGCCTGGGAATCGGTATTAATTGCCCAAAAGTCGATGCCCGTCACCCCACTGGCAATCATACGGTTGACAGCATTGCAACCGCCTCCCCCAACGCCGATCACTTTAATTTTGGCAATGTTACTAGGCACAATCTGATCCCTTTTTAGGTTAGGACTAGGGCTGGCAAAAGTAGGTGTTTCTACCAAAGCCTCCAACGGTTCATTGTCAACGATGGAGGACGAAAATAAATCATCTAACCCCTCCGTTCCATCATTGAGACCACTACCGGTAAAACCTATGTTATTTAGAGGTAAATCATTATTGAGCGTCATTGCAGGGGGGAAGTATTAGGGGAGCAAAATGAGCAAATTCTTAGGGCGCAAAAGCAACCACAGGGAGAGCAACGCTTCCGAAGCAGCAGGGTATTGAAGCCTTTTTACGACGACAGAGATCCCCTCGCCCAAGCACAAATCCCAGCGGTCTATCGTCCCTACACTAGGCATATTGAGCAAATTTGTCAATGTGAATCTGAGCTTTTTCCCCCTATCACGGGAGAATGGCTGGAGTGGAGGGTAAAAATATTAGGGTTTGTTGACGGCTGCTTTTTCCTTGGGGGGTTGGGGACGAAGTTGAATGCTGGGACTGTCTGGATTTGTGAGGTCAATAAATAGTAAACGTTCCTTGGGCACCCGACTGGGCAAATTCTGCATTTTTTCTAAAACCTGTACTTGTTGCCCGAAGCGAGAGAGGTCAGAACCGATGAAAACTAAACCTAAATCCGTTGTCAGACTTATGTTGCTGGGGTTGTTGCCGTTAATAATCCGGATATTGACAGGGGACTGTTGAATCAGAATTTGATGGGTTTGCCAAAAACTGCGGTATTGGGGGCCGTAGCCGAAAAATTGCGGGGTTTGGGGCAGGGTTTTTCTGACCGCTTGGCTGTAGAGGGAGGCAGGAATATAATTTCCTTCCCCGTCTAAATAGCCCGGACCCTGATCCGCCACGGCGATCGCCACCGGTTGTCGTTCCTGTACGGCCACATTTACCTGGGCCGGAAATAACTGTCTAGTGACTTCTACTCTCAGGAGGGCCGGATTTTTTGCCAGTTCATCCCCCAAGGCCTGGGTAGAAAGTTGCCAAACCGCCTGGGGATATTCCAGGTCTAAATCTTCGTATAACGTTTCCCTAGAGACTAGCTTATTGCCCAAAAACTCCACTTGGCGATCGGAGCGGATAGACCATTCTGGCCAGCTCATCACCCACACCATGCCCCCCGTCAAACCACAAACACAGACAAATTGCCAGCAGGAGCGCAGACGCTTCCAACGCCTCTGCCACATCAGTTGTTCCCGGCGATTTTTCAGGGAATCAGACACAACTAAATCCGTCATGGGAGTTCAATAACCATCATCTCTGAAATGTTATAACCTAGGAATCAAGGACTCTAAGCACCGCCCTAGGGTTTATTGTCTTAACTAATCTTCACCAACCGTCCGGTAAATCCCATGTTGAAACAAAAACGCAGTCTGATTTTGGGAACTACAGCTCTGTTATTGACAACAGTGGCGGTGACGGGGGTTGGGTTGCGGTTGGCCCGCTCCCAGGGCTACCTACAGGATAATCCCAAGGAGCTGGTTGACGAAGTTTGGCAGATTGTCAACCGCACCTATGTAGATGGTACTTTCAACGGTGAGGATTGGGTAGCGGTTCGCCAGGATTATCTGACACGGGACTACAAAAACCAGGAAGAAGCCTACACCGCCATTCGGGAAATGCTGGAGAAGCTAAATGACCCCTACACTCGCTTCATGTCCCCCGATGAGTTTCAATCAATGCGTATCGACACTTCCGGGGAATTGACCGGGGTAGGTATTCAGATTACCCAAGACCAAGATACGAAGAAAATTGTGGTGGTGGCTCCCATTGAAGATACCCCCGCCTACAACGCTGGCATTCTTTCTAAGGACGTAATTACCAAGATTGACGGTAAGTCCACCGATGGCATGGAAGTAGATGACGCAGTGAAGTTAATTCGGGGTAAGCCCGGCACCAGTGTGGTGCTCACCATTGAGCGGGAGGGCCAGGCGATCGAATATCCTTTGACCCGGACTTTAATTGAAATTCATCCAGTGCGGGCCCAAGTGGAAGATATTAATGGTGCCAGGGTTGGTTATATCCGTTTAAATCAATTCAGTGCCCAGGCTTCGGAGGAAATGCGCCAAGCAGTGCAGAAATTGGAAAAAGATAATGTGGTGGGCTACATTTTCGACCTGCGTTCCAATCCCGGTGGTTTGCTTTATTCCAGTGTGGATATTGCTCGCATTTGGTTGGATGAAGGGGGCATTGTGTCCACCGTCGATCGCCGAGGGGAAGTGGAACAACAAAGTGCTAACAAGCGGCAGTTGAGTAACCGTCCCCTAGTGGTGTTGGTGGATGGTGGTTCCGCCAGTGCCAGTGAAATCGTCTCTGGGGCCTTACAGGATAATCAACGGGCCGTCATTGTGGGCACCAAAACCTTTGGTAAGGGGTTAGTACAATCGGTGCGGGAATTGGGGGATGGTTCCGGTATGGCAGTGACGATCGCCAAATATTTAACCCCCAACGGTCGGGACATCAATAAACATGGCATCGACCCCGATGTGGAAGTGGAACTCACCGACGCCCAGCGGAAGGAATTGCAACAAAATCGAGAAAAAGTAGGCACCCTGGAAGACCCTCAATTTGCCAGGGCCTATGAAGTGCTAATGCAACAGGTGAACAAAACTGCTTCTAAGTAGGTTAAATAAGCTTGTGCAATTTCATTCGGTAAAAGTAAAAGTCTATGGTTCAAACTCTCCTACCTCCCCTCGACTTTCCCAATTTATATCCGGAGTCCGACGGTAAACCCATGGCTGACAATACCCTGCAGTATCACTGGATTGTCCGTTTGGTGACCAATCTTAAGCATTTATTTCAGGGCAAAACAGTCTTTGTAGCGGGGGATTTACTTTGGTATCCCGAACAAGTGGCCAATCCCCCCGCACCCTGCCAAGCACCCGATGCCATGGTAGTTCTGGGAAGACCTGACGGGGAACGACGCAGTTACAAACAATGGGAAGAAGACCATATTGCTCCCCAGGTAGTATTTGAAATTCTTTCCGAGAGTAACAGTGCCAGGGAAATGCTCCATAAGCAAACGTTTTATCGGCGGTATGGAGTATTAGAGATTTTCTTTTACGATCCAGAGTCCTATGACTTTTGGGGTCAGGCGCGTTCCCACCCAGATGCAGAATTTGAAACCATCACCCTGCTCAATTTTCCCTGGACTTCTCCAACCCTAGGAATTCGCTTTGAAATGTTTGCTGATGGCTTGAAACTGTTTTTCCCCAACGGAGAGCCATTTAAAGATCCAGAAACCCTTTTTGAAGAAAGGGATCGAGCTAAACAGGAAAGGGAGCGGGCTGAACAGGAACGGGATCTTGCCTTTGCTAAATTACGGGAATTGGGCATTGATCCTTCAACACTGTGAATTAACTAGTTGAAAGCATTATGAGCCAATGTTTAAATCCCGATTGTCTGGTGATTAATCCAGTAACCCATAAATTCTGTCAAAAATGTGGTCAAAAGCTTTGGCTCAAGGATCGTTACCAAGCATTAAGGCTAATCGGGCAAGGAGGATTTGGTAAAACTTTTTTGGCGGTGGATTTGGATAAGCCATCCCAGTCCCGGTGTGTGATCAAGCAGTTTTTTCCTCAGGGTCAGGGAACTGGAGCTTTGGATAAGGCGGCGGAGTTATTCAAAGAAGAAGCTAAGCGTTTGGATGATTTAGGAAATCATAATGAATAACCCAATCGCAGCAAGCTGCGGGGTATCTAGATAGGAAAAAGGGTCATCTGTTGTACACGAGCCTTCTCCTTTTCATCTCCTTGTTCTTGAATATAGCGCCTGACAATTTCGGTACTTACGCCATCCCCCAC
>NZ_CP019225.1:1018416-1045012 GCF_010222815.1 Synechocystis sp. CACIAM 05
TATGAATATTTACCTACCATCAGTGAGACAATGCTCTATGTTGCCATGGTTCATCTCATGCTTCAAAGGCTTGCTTAAAACTTTTCAAACACTTTCTTAGATTTTTTCGGCCCAACGTAGTTTGGCGGAGCGGGCCCGGAGATTCTCCCTCTGCTCTTCTTCTCCGGCAATAATGGGCTTTTTGGTCAGCACCCGTAAATTTTCTGTTTCCCGAAAACGGTGCTTAACAATGCGGTCTTCCAAGCTATGAAAACTGATAATGCCCAACTTTCCGCCGCTTTTGAGCCAATGGGGAGCTTGGGCAATGAATTTTTCCAGGGAACCTAATTCATCGTTCACTGCAATGCGTAAACCTTGGAACGTCCTGGTGGCAGGATGGATGCGCCCATGGCGATATTTTCCTGGTACCCATTTGGCGATCGCCTCTGCTAAGTCGGTAGTGGTTTGGAAGGGACGTTGTTCGACAATTTGCCGAGCAATACGTCGGGAAAGCCGTTCTTCGCCGTATTCATAAAAAATGCGGGCTAAATCTTTTTCGGACCAGTGGTTAATAATTTCAGCGGCGGTGAGCTCCTGGCTTTGATCCATTCGCATATCCAAGGGAGCAGTGTGGCGAAAACTAAAGCCCCGATCGCCTTGATCAAGTTGGGGAGAGCTTACTCCTAAATCTGCGATGATGCCGTCAAATTGCTCGAGTTGACCGGGAAAATCAGCAAAATTACCTTGCCAAGTGTTAATGGTTATGTCTTTCCGATCCGCAACTAAGGGTTGCAAACGTTCCATGGCGGCGGCGATTGCCTGGACATCTCGGTCGATCATAGTCAGGGCAAGGGGAATACCTAATTTCAGTAATCTTTCGCTGTGGCCCCCAGCTCCCACAGTGGCATCAAGGTAATAGCCACCGGGCTTTGGCTCCAGTCCTTCCACCAGGGCCGTGGGCAAAACGCTAACGTGATGAAAGTCTGCCATCGCCGTTTGTTTTAAGTTCATTCTTTCCATGGATTTGGCTCCCATCTACGTCCCCAAACGATCCCGCCTTCCCAGGGTAGCAGCCTCCACGGAACTTATCCCCGGCAAAGTAATTCAAACAGAAAATGCAAACCATTAGGATTTTGTCATCCTATTCACCCGAAAGCGACTAGGCGCATGGTTATTAGCTCACGTCCCTTAAGCGGCTTGAACGGTGTTCTGAGTCGACTTTTTATTGCCAATACTCTCGCCTTCCTCGGCTTATTTGGGGGAATGGTGCCGGAGGTAAGTTGGCACCCCACAGCCCTTGTCTTTCGCTGGTCGGCCTATTCCCAGGAATTTTCCCCCGAGAGCATCAATCACTATGCTAAGGCGGTGTTAGCCATTGAAGTAGAACGGAAAAAAGCCTTTGAGGAAATTCAAACCCTCATTGGCCGGGTCCCCCCCCAACTTACCTGCACCAATCGGGACAGTATTCGCAAGTTACCCCGCAACGCCCAGGCGATCGCCGTTAATTTTTGCAATCGTTCCAAACAAATTGCTGAAGAAAGCGGACTCAAGCCGGGAGAATTTAATCGCATCACCGAAGCCGCCAAGAATAATGCCAACCTGAAAACCCAAATTCAACGGGCAATCATTAATCTCCGCCGTTAGTCCCCGACAAATTCTTATTTAATACTCCATGGTGATTTTTGATCATCGCCTAGAAAAAGTACCCGATGCCACCACCTGGGACCTCCCCCTCACCGCCGAGGAAAGGGGTCGCACCCGCTATCGTTTTGATAAACCTGGCTTTCCGTCTCTATTTATCCAATTGCCCAGGGGAAGTTTTTTACATCCAGGGGATTGCCTCGGCTCTCCCACAGGGGAAACCATTACTATTTTGGCAGCGGATGAACCTCTGCTCCATGTCACCAGTGGCGATCGCCTTATTTTGTTGAAGGCCGCCTATCATTTGGGTAATCGCCATGTGCCCCTAGAAGTGAACTTGGATTATCTGCGATTGGCACCGGATCCGGTATTGGCTGATATGCTCCGGGGTTTGGGGGTCAGGGTAGCGGAAATAACTGCGCCATTTTTTCCAGAACGGGGGGCATTCCACAGTCACTAGGATGGCTTTTTGCCCTTAAACTAAGCATTCCTAGCAATTTTGCCCAAGAAAATCAAGCCATTCGCTACAATGTTTTCATGAAGTAAAGTAAACTGACTGGCAACAACTTTGCGCTGGCCATTCCCGACTCCGTTCCTAATGCTTTCTGTAACGTAATTAATCAAACCTCAATCCTCCCAACCTCAGTTTTAACTCCCCTCTGACCACGGCGATCGCCAAACCAAAATGACAATTGATAACATCCGTCTTAGAAACGAATTTATTAACACCGAAGTTATTACCCGCAGCAGTGGCAAAAAACTTGGGGTAGTCAAAGAAGTGCTAGTCGATGTCGATCAGCGAGAAATTGTCGCCCTGGGACTGCGGGACAACTTTTTGTCTTTAACCGGGATGCCCCAATATCTTTACCTGAACAGTATTGTCCAAACCGGGGACGTGGTCTTAGTAGAAAACGATGATGTTTTTGAATTGGTGGAAGTGGACCTCTATTCCCCTCTGGTCAATAGCGAAGTGGTTACTGAAACGGGAGAACCCCTGGGTAGGGTAAGGGATTTTCAGTTTGACCTCGCCACTGGCAAAGTTTCCTCCATTATCATCGCTTCCTTGGGATTACCCCAAATTCCTGACCAACTTATCAGCACCTACGAGCTTTCCATTGACGAGGTGGTGAGCAGTGGTCCCAACCGTTTGATCGTTTTTGAAGGAGCAGAGGAAAGATTAAATCAACTCAGTGTGGGATTACTGGAACGCCTTGGCATTGGCCGTCCTTCTTGGGAACGGATGGAAGAGGATTTGTATTATCCCCCCACTACCCGCCCTGAAAATCAATTGGGCAGTGGCATCCCCGTGCGGCCACCGGTACAAGTCCGTCAACCGGAGCCCGTGTTGGAAGAGCGTTGGAACGAGGACGATTGGCAAGATACCCGCCCTGCGCCGCCCCCTCGTCGGGAAGTGGCCCCTCTGCGTTATCCAGAGCCGGAATATGAAGATGATTATGAAGTGGATAATTGGGGGGAAGCGTCTTCCCGTTCTTCTGCTCCAGAGCCGGATTATGATTATGAAGATGGAGTGGCTGGCGATGTCTGGGACGACGATGAAGCCCCTGCTCCCTACAGCCCTCCCCGGGTGAATATTCCGGAAACTCGCCGGGAAAAAATGCCTGAATATTATGAAGAATAGTCTCTGATTTAAATAGTCTTGCGCCTTTGTTCGGTTATTCGTATTGTAAGTAACGTGAGTTCGGGATAAGAAAGATGACTGACAATAGGCTACAAGCTTTATAGGTCAATACATTCGGGAATGACATCAGACTCGTGATTTGTGTTTTTGCATCCTCACAAGTGATTTTTGGGGAGTCCTGAAGCCCCAAATCCCCCAGTGTAGTTGGCGAAAAAACCTCCATTGCAGTCAGAGCAATACTTCTAAGGATCGGCTTAACCAGAACTCACGTTAAATATTAACCCCAGCGTCTTTGCACTCGAACGACTACATTGACTCTCACCCTCTGGAAGCGTTTTCAATCCTCCGCCTCTAACCCTTTAATTTCACCCTGTGACCCTACCGAGCTAGATATCCTTGCACGCACAACCCTTCTTTCTCCCTGGCAGTTCTACCGCTACGTCTGCAACATTTGCCAGCAAAATGGGTATGAGCGTTTGTATTTCGGTCATTTGCCTTGTATTTTCTGTGATTATTTGCCAGAACCACTACTTCTTGCCTTTTTTGATCGCTTAGCAGAGAGTGTAGGAAGATCACCGCAGCCCTTCCCAAAAACAACTCTCCACCTTCAGAGTCTGCAAGGTACTCTGGAACTTCGCATCAGCCATGCTGGAAGTGGAATGATTGGACAGGTAGTTAGGCTTGACATAACATATGGGGAGAAGACGCATTCCTGGGCATTTAAAGCCTTTTTCGAACCGGATTTCGTCTGGCAACATGGCGTTTGGTCCGAGATACCAGTAGGAATATATTTGCAATCCCAGCATGTCACCCGTGACGTAGCGCAGTTCCATGCCGCTGGACTCACCTGGATGCTGTGTGAATGGATCGAACCGGATGATTGTCCTAAAACTCGCCCTGGACGCTCCTATGATAGTCTAGCTCAACAGCAGCAACTCACACCCCTTAATCCTCTCAACTACGCCAACTACAGTCGCCATGGCATTCGCCTTGATCTCGGTGGCATTCAAAAAATCTACTGGGGACGAAGAATTCGCGATTTTGCTTACACGCTGGTTTTCTATCACAGGCGAGTCCATCGGGAAGGATGGCGCTTTCTCAGTCCCTATCTTAATTGTTGGACTCTCCGCTACCTTCTGACAAGGGTGAAATGGTTGCTGTTTCTAAGAAAACCAACGTGCGCATTTGAACAAAAAGTTACAGTTTCGGACGAAAAGCCTTCAAGGCAAGGGTCTCAATAATCTTGAGGTGGAACATGGCTTAGTATTAGCAACGGAAAAATTTTGGTATAGCGAAGATCGAGACGGCCAGGACGAACAGTCACTGAAACCTTCTCTGAATAAACGTTTTGAAATTGAAAGTGTCCCAAATAACTTACTTTTTGCTATAGTTGACGCGAGTTCGGGTTAAGCCGATCCTTAGAAGTATTGCTCTGACTGCAATGGAGGCTTTTTCGCCAGCTACACTGGGGGATTTGGGGCTTCAGGACTTCAAAAAAATCACTTGTGAGGATGAAAAAACACAAATCACGAGTCTGATGTCATTGCCGAATGTATTGATCTATAAAGCTTTTGTCCTATTGTTCAGTCCTCTTTCTTATCCCGAACTCACGTTAGTCAAGGGCGGCGTAGAGGGGCGAAACTGGGGTCAATAATTTTCACCCCAATGCCGGGAAATTTGATGGCCAAATTAGCTTTATGGCCTTTGCCTAAAATGTGGGTCACAGTGCCTTCTCCAAAGTTGTTGTGCATTACCCGATCGCCAACATTCCAGATTAGGTCTTTAGCCGGTTGAGTGGACTGGGAACCAGTTTTTTTTCGGGCTTGTTTTTGGGCAATGGAAGGTCCCTTGGGATCGGCGGCAGGAGCATTGCGACCAGTTCTGCGACCAGTTGAGCCATCGGCCAATAAATCCGGTGGTAATTCCTGGAGAAATTGGGACGGTATTTTGGTTTCTAAAGAACCCCAGATGTAACGCATGCGAGCATGGGTCAAAAAGAGATTTTCCTGGGCTCTGGTAATGCCCACGTAACATAAACGCCGTTCCTCTTCTAGATCCAAAGGATCATTTAAACTGCGGGCGTGGGGGCAAATGCCCTGCTCCAACCCCACTAAGAAGACCACTGGAAATTCCAGGCCCTTAGCAGAGTGGAGAGTCATGAGGGACACTTCGTCTCCGGATTCCTCCAGGTCATCAAGGTCGGAAGTGAGGGATGCTGAAGCCAAAAAATCCACTAGGCTAGGGTCTTCACTTTCTGCTTCAAACTGTCGCACTGCATTGTCCAATTCCCCCAGGTTGGCCAGGCGATTATCCGCTTCTTCGGTGCCTTTTTGCTTTAAGTCGTCCACATAATTGGATTTTTCCAACACTAAGCTGAGGGCTTCCGACGCAGAAAGCTCACCAATTTGGCTTTGGATTTCCTGGAGCATGCGGGCAAATTGCAGGGTTTTTTTACCTGATCGCCCGGCCAGAGTATTCACCGAAGTTTCGTCGGTAATAATTTCCCACAGGGGAATGTCCAATTCCTTAGAGGCATTAACAAAACCTTCAATGGTGGATTTACCGATGCCCCGCCGGGGAGTATTGATGATACGCAACAAGCTGACCGTATCGGCCGGATTAACTAACACCCGGAGATAGGCAATGGCATCTTTAATTTCCTGGCGATCGTAGAAGCGAAAACCACCGACAATATTGTAGCGAATATTATTATTTAATAACTGTTCTTCAAAAGCTCTAGATTGGGCGTTGGTGCGATATAAAATAGCAAAATCACCAAAATTTAATTCTGGGTTATTTTTCTTTAAGCTCAGAATTTTATTAATCACAAAACGGGATTCATCCCTTTCATCATCCGCCTGGTAAAGGATAATATCATCTCCGCCACTCCGGGTAGCCTTGAGGATCTTGTCAATGCGTTGGCTATTATGTTCAATTAAATGGTTAGCTGCTTGGAGAATATTTTCCCGGGAACGGTAATTTTCCTCTAGCTTGACCATGGTGGTCGTTTCCCCATCCACCAGGCGATCGCCAAAATCCTCTTGGAAATTGAGCAGGATGGTAAAGTCTGCCATGCGGAAACTGTAAATAGATTGGTCTGCATCCCCCACCACAAAAGTGGAACGCCCCCGCCAATCCCACTCCGACTGCCGTTCTTCCCCATTGGTGCTCAGCAGACGAATTAAATCATATTGGATGCGATTAGTGTCTTGGTATTCATCCACCAAAATATGGTTAAATTTTCGGTGCCAGTAGCCTAAAACTGATTCATTTTGTTGAAATAAACGGGTAGGGATGAGAATTAAATCATCAAAATCTAGAGCGTTATTAGCGGCCAATTGATTTTGGTAAGCTTGGTAAACTTCCGCAATGACCCTACCTTTATAACTGGGATTTTCCCTTAGATAGGTTTCCGGTGATTGCCCGAGGTTTTTGGCATTACTGACCTGGTAGCGAATACTCTTAGGATTGAACTGTTTTTCATCTAGATCCATATCCTTAGTGACAATGGTTTTAAACAAACTTTGCACGTCACTTTCATCAAAAATGGAAAATTGTTTTGTCCAACGGCGGCCACTGCTGTCCTGATATTTATCAATGTCGTAGCGGAGAATACGAGAACAAAGACTGTGAAAAGTGCCGATCCAGAGGGGTTTAGTAACCTTTTTGTACACCTTGGAAAGTAACTGTTTTTGTTCATATTCCCCCAACAATTCCCACCGTTGGCTAAATTCCTGTTGGGCCCAGGCTTGGGCAAAAATCTTTTCCAAACGTTCCTTCATTTCCTTGGCGGCTTTATTGGTAAAGGTTACCGCCAGGATATTTTCCGGATTGATGCGATGCTGACGAATTAGATGGGCAATGCGGTAGGTTAGTGCCCTAGTTTTCCCTGAGCCAGCCCCGGCCACCACCAAAAGAGGGCCACAAAAATGCTCCACCGCCCGCCGTTGGGAAGGATTGAGGTGGGCAAGGTAGTCGGGGACAACAGTCATGGGCACAGTAACAGTAGGCTTAAGGTTCAATCAACAATTAAGTTTAGCAATCAACCAAGGGAAATTATTTTTTCGCTCTTTTCCGTTTCCATGGCGATCGCCCTTCGTTGAGGGATCTACAACCACCATTTATTAACCTGAACTAATATCGCTTAATGATTTTGAGGGGGCTAACTATCAGATTCCGCCTCAAAGCTATCGGAACTTAGGCGAGCCTGTTTGATCAGGGTTTCCGGGCTAACATTGTCAAGAAAATCCCGAAAAGCTTGTCTTTCTTCTTCGTCCGCATCTCGATCCACGGGAATGGAAGCATCGGCCAACACTTCTTCCATCACCCAAATGGGACTGTCCATCCGCAAGGCGAGGGAAATGGCATCACTGGGGCGGCAGTCAATTTCTCTGATTTGATCCCCCTGGGCACAACAGAGCACAGCGTAAAAGGTATTATCCTGCAGGGAATGAATAATAATTTTTTTGAGGTCCACATCCCAGGTGGTGAGGAGATTGACCATCAGATCATGGGTGAGGGGACGGGTGGGCTTTTGATTTTCCAGGGCTCCGATAATCGACCGAGCTTGGTCTTGGCTGATATAAATGGGTAATGCCCGCCGTTCAGATCCATCCTTGAGCAATACGATGGGACTGCGACTTACCGCATCGAGGGCAATGCCAGCTACTCTCATCTCAATCATTGGGTAGATCCTCTGGGGAACATTGACAGCACAATGCAGGTTTTCATTTTAACTTACTCCTACTCCCCCCAGGGTCATGGCCAGTTGGTCACTAAGGACTGTTCCCCCTAAGATAGGGAGGGTTGTCAATTGTCAAAATCACATTACTGCTGGTGGTGGGAGGCGTACATTAATGAAAATTATTTTGACTGGGGCGACGGGTTTTGTGGGGCGTTCTTTGGTGCCTCTGTTACATCAACAGGGCCATGGGCTAACGTTGCTGGTGCGTAGTGTGCCTAAGGCCCAACGGTTATTTCCCTCCGGCAGTTTCCCCCAGTTAAAGGCAATCGCCTATGAAGCCACTAAAAGTGGGGACTGGCAAAAGGCCGTTGATGGCCAGGATGCGGTGATTAATTTGGCGGGGGAACCCATTTCGGAAAGATGGACAGAAGCTTACAAAGCCGAGATTTTTGATAGCAGAAAGCTGGGCACAGAAAAGTTGGTGGAGGCGATCGCCAAAGCGGATAGAAAACCTCAAGTAATGATTTCCGGGTCAGCCATAGGTTACTACGGCACCAGCGAGACGGCGACTTTTACGGAAAGTAGTAAGCCTGGAGATGATTTTCTGGCGGAAGTTTGCCAGGCGTGGGAAAATGCCGCCCACCAGGTAGAACAGTTGGGAGTTCGGTTAGTAGTTTTTCGCATTGGCATTGTGCTGGGGGCCGATGGGGGAGCGTTGGCCAAAATGTTGCCACCGTTCAAACTCTTTGCTGGGGGTCCTTTGGGTAGTGGAGAACAGTGGTTTTCCTGGATCGATCGCCGGGATCTGGTTGCTTTGATCGATAAAGCTTTGACTGACCCATCACTGCGGGGCACCTTTAACGCCACAGCTCCCAATCCGGTCAAGATGAAGGAATTTTGTCATACCCTGGGTAAAGTTTTGGCCCGTCCTTCCTGGTTGCCAGTGCCAGATATTGCTCTGGAATTGCTGCTGGGGGAAGCGGCCAAGTTAGTGCTGGAGGGGCAGGAAGTTTTACCGGAGGCAATTAGCAAAACGGATTTTCAATTCCAAGCTCCAGATTTAGAAACTAGTTTGCGACAAATTTTGGGGAGTTAGCCAATCCCCCAAATAGCCTCAATGAAGATGCTAGGATGCCTTGATGTACATTGATTTCGGTTTCCGCTGTGGCCCAGGTAATTGTCGAAAATCTCTACAAAAGTTTCCCCGCCCAAGGCAAAAACAAAGCTAAAGATGGGGGAACGGTGAATGTGCTCAAGGCCATTAACCTGGAAATTGCCGACGGCGAATTCATGGTGCTGGTGGGGCCGTCCGGTTGTGGCAAAAGTACTCTCCTGCGGCTCATTGCGGGGCTGGAAACCGTTACAGGGGGTAATATTTCCATTGGCGATCGCCGGGTGAATGATTTACCTCCCAAAGCCAGGGACATTGCCATGGTATTCCAAAGCTATGCTCTCTATCCCCACCTGAGCGTGTACGACAACATTGCCTTTGGTTTACGCCGCATGCCGGATCGGGAAAATAATCAGACTGAAGATAAATTCCCCCGCTGGGTAGGGGACAGTTTACGGGGCATCACCAAACCTTTGCCAAAATCTTTGCACTACCTTTCTGCCCAGGAAAAAGTAATGGCTCAACGGGTCAACCAAGTGGCCCAACAATTGCAAATTGATCATTTACTAGACCGTCTGCCCAAACAATTATCCGGTGGCCAAAAACAACGGGTGGCCCTCGGTCGGGCGATCGCCAGAAATCCCCAGGTCTTTTTGATGGATGAACCCCTGTCCAACCTGGATGCCAAACTACGGGCGGAAACCCGCAGTCAGATTGTGCAAATTCAGCGGCAACTGGGCATCACCACCATTTACGTTACCCACGATCAAACCGAAGCTATGACCATGGGCGATCGTATTGCGGTGCTCAACCAGGGGGTAATTCAACAAATTGCGCCCCCCTTAACTTTGTACAATCAACCCGCCAACCGTTTTGTGGGGGAATTTATCGGTTCCCCGCCGATGAACTTTTTTACCCTTAAAGTGGCATCGGCTTCAGTGTTGCAACATCCTGCGTTTGCCCTCAATCTGCCGGAAAAGTGGCATGGCCTTGTGGCCCCCTATGTGGGGCGTTCCTTGATCCTAGGGGTAAGGCCAGAAAGTTTCATCCCTAGTACCGAAGGGGCCGACGCTTTTCCTGTCACAGTAAATTTAGTGGAAGCCCTTGGTAACGACACGTTTATTTATGCCCATTTAGTTACTGAGCCAGAGCTAAGCCTGCAAGCCCGGATTGCCCCCGATCATCCCCTCCAGGTCGGAGAACAACTCTGGTTGGCAATCAACCCAGAAAAAATTCATCTGTTTGATGCCAAAACTGAACAGGCGATCGACCAACGTTAAAAAAATTAAAAATTAACGGTTCTTAAAGTTAGCCGCAAGGGCAAACAAGAAAACCTATCAACAAAACGAATTTTCCCCACCATGGGGCCGAGTTCACTAAAAAAACAAGATAAACTGGGGCTGAGTTCTGTGTCTAAACCTATCAAGCCGCCACCAGCCAATGGATCTGCTCTGCACCCGCCCCGGTTGTGCCCGTTTAAATTCTTTTCCTGACCTGGATAATCGCAATACTCTGCAAACAGTACAACAAAGGTTTTGCACCAGTTGTCGGATGCCACTAATTTTGGCGGGCAGATATTTGCCAGTAAAACTCCTGGGACAGGGGGGCTTTGGGGCGGCCTATCTGGCCCTAGATCGATTTACCCCCACCATGCGTTTTTGTGTGGTGAAGCAATTTCAACCGTCAGGGAATTTAAATCAAGAGCAATTAGATTTGGCTTTATCCCTGTTTGAACGGGAAGCGGTGGTGTTGGAAAAGTTGGGCAATCGCCATGACCAGATTCCCGATTTATTTGCTTATTTTCCCCTGTTGGTGGACGATCCTCGCACTGGTAAACAGGATCAGTTTTTTTATTTGGTGCAGGAATTTATTAACGGTCAGGATTTGGAAAAAACCGTTGAAAAACATGGCCCCCTGTCGGAAGCGGAAGTGCGTTGGGTGCTGACGGAAATGCTAAAAATTCTTAGTTTCGTCCACGGCACCGGAGCCATTCATCGGGATATTAAACCGTCTAATTTAATGCGGGACCAAGAGGGCAAATTGTATCTGTTGGATTTTGGTGCAGTAAAGCAAGCAACCGCCGGGGTGGGGGCCAGTAACGAAGGTTCCACGGGCATTTACTCCATGGGTTTTGCGCCACCGGAACAGATGGCTGGTAACCAGGTTTATCCCGCCACGGATTTATATGCTTTGGCTGTGACCTGTCTTTACCTGTTAACGGGCAAAACAGCCCAGGATTTGTACGACGCTTACCATAACCAATGGAATTGGCGATCGCCTGGTTTGAAGGTTAGCCAGCCCTTGGCCGATGTGATTGACCGTTTGCTTTTACCCGCTCCCAAGGACCGTTATGCCAGTGCGGAAGAGGTTTTGACGGTGCTCAACGACGGTAAAGGCAATCAGGGTAAAGCTCCGCTAGGGGCCACAGTTTCCACTCCCCAAGGTACGAATACCCAAATTCAACCGACCCCAGCTAGCTCTGCCCCTATCCCAGGAGCGCCAAAAACACCGGGTAAAATTAGCCAAGCGGTGCAGAATTTGCCGGTTATCAAAGTGCTTTTCCAAGGGGCTTTAACTGGTTCCGCTTTGGTTTTCTGGGGCATTATTGCTGTGAGCCTTTTTCCCCAGACCAATATTAGTTTGGGTATTTTGGGCATGGTGGTGGCGGGGATAATCTTGGCCCAATTCAAGCGTTGGTTAGAAGTAACGGAAATGTTGAGCCTCAATACCCTAACCATTCTGGCCCTATTAGCTGTGCCGGGTTTGAGCCGTTGGCCAAGGATTGTCGAACTAGCGGCCCAACTTGATTTCCCGGTTCTAGTTACGGTCATTATTTCCGCTATTGCCGGGGCGATCGCCGTAGTAGCAACCATTGCCCTATTTTTACTAATTCTCAAGCTACTTTTTGCAGTTTTAACCAGGGTTTGAAGGATTCACACTGCCAGTTTGGGCCGGGAAAAAATCACCTGTAAACGGTCTAGATCCAACTCATCAAAACGGTCCACTGCCCAGTTAGCTTGCCTTTGCATAAAGTGATAGGGATAGGTATGGGCAATGCCAACCACGGCCATACCGGCTTTTTTCGCCGCTTCAATGCCGGCAAAGGTATCTTCGATCGCCAGACAATTTTCCGGTAACAAGGGAACGACATCATCGAGCAAGCTATCGACCATTGCTTGGTTTTGGCGCCATTGATTGAGTTTGTGAATAGCCAGTTGATAGCCGTCCGGCTGGGGTTTACTGCTGGTAATATCATCCCCCGCCACAATGACTGGAAAGTAGGTTGCTAGCCCAGCCCGGTCTAATACGTATTCCACCTCTGATCTCACGGCCCCCGTCACCAAGGCGATCGCCAATCGTTGTAACTGCAACTTTTCGAGAAACTCCTTCAGTCCGCCATAGATGGGCAGGGTTTCCAGGGCCACCAGTTTTTGATGGTAGCTCTCCGCTTTACGTTCAATTAAGTTTTGCAAATAGGCTTCCGTTAACCCCCGGCCTCGATGCTCAAACAAATCCACCAAACAAGCCCGGTCACTACGGCCCAAACAAAACTGTTGGTACTCCGCTGGAGTGAGGGGGCGCAAATTTTCAGTCAACAATAGCTCGTCAATCAGACTGCGATGGATCGCTTCATCGTTGATTACCACGCCATTGAAGTCTAACAATACTGCCTTTAACATTTGATTGGCTCCTCTTTCTCCCTAGGCCAATGGGGTCATCAAACCCCACATCACCATGGTAATCTTTCCTTTCCTCCTACCAGGGATTAATGCCCATCTCCGCTAAAATCAGTGCAGATGTGGCCCCCAGAGCCCTCCATCCATTTTGGTAACTTTTCCATGGAAAAACTGTACGAAGGCAAAGCAAAAATCCTCTACCCCACCGAAGATCCAGATGTACTGCTAACTATTTTTAAGGACGATGCCACTGCCTTTAATGCCAAAAAAAAAGGCCAGATCCAAGGCAAAGGAGCCATTAACTGCGTCATTTCAGCGGCCCTATTCCGGTGGTTAGAAACCCTAGGGATTCCCACCCATTACATTGACTGCCCCCAAAATGACCAAATGTTGGTCAAAGCGGTGAACATCATTCCCCTGGAGGTTGTGGTGCGTAATATTGCCGCCGGCAGTCTTTGTAAGCAAACCGGTTTGAAGGAAGGCTTAGTACTGCCCAATCCGTTGGTGGAGTTTTATTTCAAAGATGATGCCTTAGGGGATCCCCTCCTGACCTGGGAACGGGCCTTGCTGTTGGGGGTTACCGATGAAGCGGGATTACAGACCCTAAAGGACTTGGCTTTGAATATCAATCAGCATCTGCAGAGGTTTTTTGCCCAGTGCGATATCACCTTAGTGGACTTTAAGTTAGAATTTGGCGGCGATCGCCAGGGAAGGATCATCTTAGCCGATGAAATTAGCCCGGATACCTGTCGTTTGTGGGATAACGCCCAGGCGGATCCCCAGGCCAGAGTACTAGACAAAGATCGTTTCCGGCGGGATTTGGGCGCAATTGAAGCCGCTTATCAAACAGTGGAAAAACGGGTTTTAAGCCAAATTGAACGCCTGCAATCCCAAATGGGTGCCTTCTGATCATCGTTGCTTGGTGTGGAACCTTTCCAACGGGTCTGGGTCAACCTACCAGTTTAAAACCTTGCACAAACGGCTTGTCAGGAAACCGACAGGACTCGATAATGGGCAAGCAATCGCGGCGAATCTCTAGCCATCGCGGCGTTGTTTTTGGGTATTTTTCCATACCCCCCGTGTCCGTATTAATATTAATGGCTTGAATTGGGTGTCAGGACGTGTCAAACCAGAACAAAAGCGTGATTCTTTCTCCTTACTATCGACTTCTTTTGTTAACCAGTGGTCTTGTTCTGGGGGCATCTCCAGCCCAGGCAACTCAGGCATTTTCCCCCCTAAATATGTTGGCCGATGGGGACAACACGGAGCTATTAGTTTCGCCATCTTCAGAACTTAATTTCCCCGGCCCCACTTCCGAGTCAGAAGCTTCTAATTATTCAACTCTCCAGGAAGCTGCTCCCTCCGTCATAAACGCCCTCAATGGCGAGAATAGCGAGATCAGTGTTATCCCTCCTGAAATTGAGCAAATTGATGGCGATCGCCTGGGCCAGACAATGGAGATCAGTGCGGGCAATTTAGATGCCGGGGTTGATGATTTGCCCCCCATGGCGCCCGTTGATTCCGCCGAATTAGCTCAAGCTAACGAATTCCCCCATGGCAATGCCGTTGCACAGGTTGCTCCAAGGGTAGCCCAAATAGAACAGGAAAATTTAATCGCCGAAACAAAGACAGATGATCAGACCGATCAAGTTGAGCCGCAATCACCACTGATGGCCCAGGCCGCAGTGGAAGAAGAAGTTGAAGCGGTAGAAATGGAGGCAACGGAGGAAACCACCGGAGTAACGGAAGAAACGCCGGAGGAAACTCCCTCTTTTACTCCCGGTGCCCCTCCCACTACCACCGAGGGGACCCCGGGACCCACCCAGACCCTGCCTAGTTTTACCCCTCCAGCCAGTCCTAGTACTACTACCCCAGCCCCAGCCGAGGAAGAACCAAGGGTATTGGTCAGTGAAGTATTGGTTACCGGCACCACCCCGGAACTGGAGTTGCTGGTTTATAACGCCATTCGCACCCAACCAGGCCGGACCACTACCCGTACTCAGTTGCAGGAGGACGTCAACGCCATCTATGCCACCGGCTACTTTAGTAATGTGCGGGTAGCCCCCAGTGATACCCCTCTAGGGGTGAGGGTGACCTTTGAAGTCCAGGCTAACCCCGTTTTCACCGGCTTGAACATACGCACAGTACCGGAAACGGCCGAAGGCAAGGAACAAATCCTGCCCCAGGAAGTGGTGGACGAAACCTTTGGGGAACAGTACGGCAAAATTCTCAACCTACGAGAATTACAAGAGGGCATTAAAACCATCAATGAATGGTATTCCAACCAGGGTTATGACCTGGCCCAGGTGGTGGGGTCTCCCCAGGTAGGGGCTGATGGCCAGGTAACCTTGGTCATTGCCGAGGGCATTGTGGAGAATATCCAGGTGCGCTTTTTTGACTCGGAAGACGAGCCAGTGCAGGGCAGAACCAGGGATTTCATCATCACCAGGGAAATGCGCTTGAAGCCGGGGGACGTTTTTAACCGCAATCGAGCCCAAACGGACTTACAGCGGGTGTATAGCCTAGGACTGTTTGAAGATGTCAGGTTATCATTTAATCCCGGCAGTGATCCCACTGAAGTAATTGTCAACGTTGATGTGGTAGAAGGTAATACGGGATCGATCGCCGCCGGGGGGGGGATCAGTAGCAGCAGTGGGCTATTTGGTACCATCAGTTACCAGGAAAGAAATCTGGGGGGCAACAACCAAACCATTGGTGTGGAAGCCCAGGTGGGTCAAAGGGAGTTGTTATTTGATGTCAGCTTTACCGACCCGTGGATTGGTGGCGATCCATTCCGCACTTCCTACACTGCTAACCTTTTCCGCCGCCGGACCATTTCCCTGGTGTTTGACGGGGCTGATTCTTCCATTCGTACCTTTAACGGATTTGACAGTCCTAGGGTTGTACGTACTGGTTTAGGGCTGACCTTTTTTAGACCGATCGCCGATGATGTGTTTGCCCCACCGGATTGGCGTTTGTCAGCGGGTTTTGGCTATCAAAATGTCCGCATTGAAAATGCCGCCGGGGCCCTGTCTCCCTTTTCTGCGCCCTTAAATGGCTTTGATTCTCAACCTCTGTCCTTCAGTGATTATGGGGTGGATGAGCTGTTTACCCTCTCCTTTGGTGCTTCCCAGGATAATCGCGACAATGCTTTGCAACCCACCAGTGGTTCCCTAGTGCGCTTTGGGGCAGAACAAACCATTCCCGTTGGCACCGGCAACATTATGATGACCCGGTTGCGGGGTAGCTATAGCTACTACATTCCAGTTAACTGGCTGGATTTGACCGGCTTTGGCCTTGTGGAATCCACCCAGCCCCAAACGGTGGCTTTCAATGTGCAAGCGGGGACTGTATTGGGGGATTTGCCGCCCTATGAAGCGTTTATTTTAGGGGGCAGTAACTCCGTGCGGGGTTACCAGGAAGGGGAACTGGGCAATGGCCGTAGTTTCTTCCAAGCTACGGCAGAATACCGTTTTCCCATTATCGCAGCGGTGGGAGGAGCTTTGTTTGTGGACTACGGTTCTAACCTTGGTTCCCAGGGCGCTGTACCAGGCTTTCCGGCGATCGTGCGGGGTCTGCCCGGTTCTGGTGTGGGTTACGGTTTAGGGGTGAGAATCCAGTCCCCCGTGGGCCCCATCCGCATTGACCTCGGCTTTACTGGCGAAGGGGAATCCCGCATTAACTTCGGTATTGGCGAGAAGTTCTAGAGCAAAACCCAGCCCACCATTGGACAGATCCGCTGTTAACTTGAGACAATGTTTTCAGCCAGAGCCTAGAAAGAGTGGGCCCGTTGCTAATGCCTGCTTACTTTTTTCCATCCATGCAAACTTCCCTGTCTTCAACCATTCCGTCTGCGGATAAAGCTCTGGACGATCTTTTGCGAGAAGTCGATCGCCGTCGTAATTTTGCGATCATTTCCCACCCCGATGCAGGGAAAACCACCCTGACGGAAAAATTATTGTTGTACGGGGGCGCAATTCAAGAAGCAGGGGCCGTGAAAGCTCGTCGTACCCAGCGCAGTGCCACATCCGACTGGATGGCCATGGAGCAACAGCGAGGCATTTCTATCACTTCCACGGTGCTGCAGTTCGACTACCGGGGCAAAATTCTTAACTTGTTGGATACCCCAGGACACCAAGATTTTAGTGAAGATACCTACCGTACCTTGGCCGCAGCAGACAACGCGGTGATGTTAATTGATGCCGCTAAGGGGCTAGAAACCCAGACCCATAAACTGTTTGAAGTGTGTCGCCTGCGCCATTTACCCATTTTTACTTTTATCAATAAGCTCGATCGCCCTAGCTTGACCCCCCTGGAATTGATGGACGAAATTGAACAGGAATTGGGCATGACCACCTATGCGGTCAACTATCCCATCGGCACTGGCGATCGGTTTCGGGGCGTTTACAACCGTTTAACCAAAACTATCCATTTGTTTGAGCGCACGGGCACCCACGGTAGCAAAAAAGCTGCGGATCAGACCATGGCCTTAGATGATCCGGCCCTGGAATCATTGCTAGGTAGTGATGTGTACGCCGAATTTCAAGATGAGTTGGAATTAATCGAAGAAGTGGGGGCCGAATTTAATTTAGCCGCCGTCCATGGCGGAGAAATGACCCCGGTATTTTTTGGCAGTGCCATGAATAACTTTGGCGTAGAACTATTTTTGCAAGCCTTTTTGCAGTATGCCGCTAAGCCCGAAGCCCATGACAGTAACCGAGGAACTATTGAACCTACCTATGAAGAATTTTCCGGTTTTGTCTTTAAACTCCAGGCCAATATGGACCCTAAACACCGGGACCGCATTGCCTTTTTGCGAGTTTGTTCTGGCAAATTTGAAAAGGATATGGTGGTAAAACATCCCCGAACGGGCAAAACAGTGCGTTTGTCCCGCCCCCAAAAGCTTTTTGCCCAAGAGCGTGAATCGGTGGACATTGCCTATGCGGGGGACGTGATTGGTTTAAATAATCCGGGGGCGTTCACCATCGGCGATACGGTTCATACTGGCGAAAAAATAATTTATCCCCCCATTCCATCCTTTTCTCCTGAGCTATTTGCCTACCTCAAATCCACCGATCCTAGTCAGTATAAAAACTTTAAGAAAGGGGTATCAGAGTTACAGGAAGAAGGGGCGGTGCAAATTCTCCAATCCCTGGATGAAAGTAAACGGGATCCTATTTTGGCCGCAGTGGGACAATTGCAATTTGAAGTGGTACAGTATCGCCTCCAGGAAGAGTACGGAGTAGAAACCAGATTAGAGCCCCTTGGTTTTTCCCTGGCCCGCTGGGTGGTGGAAGGTTGGGATGCTCTGGAAAAAGCAGGCAGGTTGTTTAATACGGTGGTGGTTAAAGACCGTTGGGATGCGCCGGTTTTGCTATTTAAAAATCAGTGGAATTTGGAACAGGTGGCGGGGGATTGCCCTAATTTGAAATTGAGCGCGATCGCCATTCCTCCTTCTTTGTAGAATCATGCTGCACTGGTGAGACGAAAAGCTCTAATTTTTAGAGTTATTGGTATTTTCTACTTGTTAGGACGTACTTTTAAATCATAGATATAATTAACTGCTCCAACAATAGTTTTAAAATAATAAAAGTTGCCATCATATAGTTTTATTCCAAATTCTTTTTCTATTGCATTGGCTAAGAGTACAGCCATAACTGAATCTCCCCAACCATTACTAAGCCCTAAAAGCTTTTTTTGTACTCTTTGTGGAACAATAATTGCAGAATTAGCCTGATTGAATAAATAAGGAATAGGAAATAATGATTGAGATACTATTTTTATTACTGATGATTTAAAATTCTGTGATTTATGGTTGTCAATAGCCTCTGATTTGGTCTCAACAATAAACAAACTTGAATCTATTTTCACTAGCTCTGGTTCGATCTTAAGAGTCTTTGAAATAGTTAGTTTTAATCTTGCAAGGATTCTGTCTTTTTCTTTCGTCTCAATGTTTACTATGCTAGCATTTTCATTATTTTTTATTTTTATGGCAAAATGTTTTTCAAAATAAGACAATATTTCTTGTGCTTCTGAATAACGTCCCTTCGTACCAGAAACAATCAATTTATCAAGGCAAATTACTAAATCATTATCAATATTTTGTGTTACATATTTTTTCCAACTCCATTCAAAGCTCTCTGAATCGAATAATTCAGAATGAGATCTCCCTGTCAATAAATAAATGCAAGTAACACCTAAACTGTAAAGATCGCTAGCTGGCTTAGCTTTTCCTAAAGCCTGTTCAGGAGCCATGTACATGTCCGTTCCAATAATAGTACCTGTTGCAAATATTCCCTTCTTTGGAATTTTTTTTGCTGCTCCAAAGTCAACTAAAACTAACTTTTGATCTTTGGCTCTCCTAATAATATTTTCTGGCTTGATATCTCGATGAATTACAGGAACGGCATGGATAAAGTCTAAAACTGGTAAAAGATCTGATAGTAATTCGATGATCTTCTCCTGATTGAAAACCCCTGAGCGCCCTAATTCTTCTTCTAAATTTTCTCCCTCAATATATTCTTGAACTAAATATTGCTGATTTTCGATGGTGAAATAGGCTAATAATGAGGGAATTTGGTCATGGTGCCCCAATTCATCTAACCGTTTTGCTTCTTCTGCAAATAGTTGCTCTGCTTTCGTTAAGCCTCCCATTTCCTCTATCTGGGGAAAGAACTGCTTAATTACACAACGAGGTTTCGATGGTTTATCGTGATCGATCGCCAGAAAGGTTTTTCCGAATCCTCCCTGGCCAATTAATTTTAGAGCTTGGTAACGATCCTTGAGCCACAGCGGTTTACCACATTTCTGACAGAACCTATGGCTTTCAAGATTTACAGCTAAACAATTGGGGTTCAGGCACTGGGACATAATCGGTCAGAGGACACTACCATTAATCATAGTGCAGATTTCCTGTTAAGCAACGCTTGGTCTATCATTCCAGTTCTAACCTTGCGCTAGGGAATTCAATAAATGCTCGGCGATCGCCAATCCCGATAGGGCTGCTCCTTCCACTTTGCCGCCATGGAAAGCATCTCCCCCAAAGTAAACTGGGCCAGGAAAGTCGCCAAAGAGAAAGGGTTGATCGAGGGGATTTTGGGGATGGCTATAGCGCCAGAGATGCAGGTGGGAAGTCAACACCGCTGAACCTAACCAGGGTTGGGCGGCTGCGGTCATTAATTCGATTACCTGTTCCGTATCGGCGGCTAAATAATGACGACTAAACTCTGGGCCCGCCTGCACTGTTACTCCGTAGCCATGGGGAGAAATGCCCTTCTTCGTACTGCATGCCATCCAAGCCAAGAGTTCCCCCGATAACCAAAGACCACCGGGGTCAGGCACTAAACTGGGTTGTTCCAACAGTAAAGATAAACTGAAACAAGGGTCATATACCACCCCAGTCAAAGTCTGTTGAATATCGGCGGGCAAATTGATGTTAGATACTGTCAATAATTCTAGGGTTTGGGGTAACGGGGCCGTCACCACTAGGTGATCGCCTTGGTAAATCCCCCCAGAATCACAGTGAATTTGCCAAACATTATCCTGCCAGTGAAAAGCATTAACCTTTTCCTGATTAACTACTTTTAAATCCTGGGCGAGGTATTGGGCCAAACTGCGATTGCTCGGTTCCCCTCGATATAGCTTTACCCCCTGACTGCGGATTGTGCCTGTTTCCGTACCCATCCCTTCTGCCCAAACCTTGACCACCCCTGCCTTAATCCAATCCTCCACCCAAGCAAGAAAAAGGGGATGCTGGGCTTTGAAATATTGGGCCCCAAAATCGAAACATCCCACTGCGTCCCCATGGCGTAATCTCCGGGAAGCCAGTCTGCCCCCTATGCCCTTGCCTTTATCCAACACGGTGACCTCCAAGCCCTGGAGTTGCAATACCACCGCCGCCATTAAACCGCAGAGACCACCACCCACAATAACCACGGATATTTGCTTCATTTCTGTTAAATTTTTGTTAATTTTAATTACCTAATCGTTTCATTGATCGAGCTAGTTAACCCTTTGAAGAGGAGGCAATAACTAGTCAACTATAATGTTAGATGGAAATCAAAATCTTTTCAGAATTTGCGTCGAATTCAATGGTGATTCACCATGAAAGGTCACATCAATGCTCCGGAAAAAGTTTCTCCCCACCGTATCTTGAAACTCTTTAACTTAATGGCAGTGTTTGGTCTGTTGGGGCAAGGTTTTTGGTTGCAAGCCCCTACCTTGGGCCAAAATGCTCTCACCGTCTGTGGGGCAGAAACCGGCAGGGTCTATTTACGGGATCGTCCTAGCAATGCTAGTCAAAATGCTAACCGCACCCTAGCCAACGGCACCCCTGTGCGAGGATACGAATATCGCAACGGCTTTGTTTTTGTGGAAACCGTCAATGGTTTTTCGGGGTGGGTCACAGAACGCTATCTTTGTGGCGGTTCCCCCGTTGGAGGTTCCCCATCCTATATTTGCGGTGCCGAAACGGGACGGGTATATTTGCGCGATCGCCCCAGCAATAGCAGCCAAAATGCCAACCGCACCCTGAGCAATGGCACTGCAGTTAGTACCGAGGGTTATAGCAACGGTTTCTTCCTGGTGGAAACCATGGACGGCATGAGAGGCTGGGTGACAGAGCGTTATGTTTGTCCTTGATGGAAAAATGGGAAAGGATATTGTAAAGTCTTTTCCTCAATAATCCTAAAACAACACTAAAACTGAAAGAATCAAATTACTTCCAACCAGCCTTGGCCATGAAGGTTAACTTTAACTAGCGGACAGCGGCCGGTTGAGGGTATTTCGCGGGTCGCCAGGGGTAGATGGCCGATGAATTAATTGAAAATCTTTAGAGATAAATCTGGAGCACTGTGCCGCAAAGATACTTAGCCAGATGGGCAAGGTGAAAGTCAATGGTGATCATTGGTTAACCTATGGGACTCAATAAAACTTTCCAAAGGTATTCCCGTCTCGTTAGAATCAGAGGTAATTCCCGAAATAGTCAGTGAATCATAACCATGTCCATAATGTTGCAAGACCCCCAAATCATTCGTTTCTATCAAAAGTTAACTGATGCGATGGTGGATTTATGGAACCGTAGTCGTTCGATGGATGAAATCCGCCTCTATGTGGATGGGTTTATTGCCTGTCTGCGTTTCAGCAACCAAATTGAACCCTACTTGATCCACCGTCTGGAGGAAGAAGTCTTTGCTTTTTTAAGAGACCCTTCCAACTTCAGTTACCCTGCTTTTGAAACTGAGAAAGACTACGATTACTTTTAGCAAAATTCAGTTAATTCGTTGATCAATTAATCACCTAGCTAATCCATAGTTGAAAATAGTTAGAAAAATATACACAGGTGGGGCAAAAAAAATTGATCAATCACCAAAAATGATTCAGCATTAGGGAAGGCAGGCCCCTAGGGATTGTCATTGTTGCTTCTTTGAAGGTTTTTCCATGCTCGAACAGGACGTTGTCATTGTCGGTGGGGGTTTAGCCGGTTGTCGGGCCGCCCTAGAAATTAAGCGTCTGGCTCCTGATACCAAAGTGGCGATCGTGGCAAAAACCCATCCCATCCGTTCCCATTCTGTGGCGGCCCAGGGAGGCATTGCGGCTAGCCTTAAAAACGTTGACGCAGAGGACTCTTGGGAGGCCCACGCCTTTGATACGGTGAAAGGCTCGGATTATCTGGCGGATCAGGATGCGGTGGAAATTCTTACGAAAGAAGCCCTGGAAGTAATTATTGAGCTAGAACATTTGGGAGTACTTTTTTCCCGTTTACCAGACGGTAAAATTGCCCAGCGGGCCTTTGGCGGCCACTCCCACAATCGCACTTGCTACGCCGCCGATAAAACAGGCCATGCCATTTTGCACGAACTCGTGAATAACCTGCGCCGCAATAAGGTGGAAATTTACGATGAGTGGTATGTGATGAAACTCATCTATGAAGAAGGTGAGGCAAAGGGCTTGGTGATGTATGAAATTGCCACCGGTCGCATTGAAATTGTCCGGGCCAAGGCGGTGATGGTGGCCACGGGGGGTTACGGCCGGGTTTATAACACTACTTCCAATGATTACGCTTCCACTGGGGACGGTTTGGCCATGGCGGCGATCGCCGGAATTCCCTTGGAAGATATGGAGTTTGTCCAGTTTCATCCCACGGGGCTATATCCGGTGGGGGTGCTAATTTCCGAAGCGGTGCGGGGGGAAGGAGCCTATTTAATTAATAGTGAAGGGCGCAGGTTTATGGAAGACTATGCCCCCAGTCGTATGGAGTTGGCCCCCAGGGATATCACCTCCCGGGCCATTACCCTGGAAATCCGGGCGGGGCGGGGGGTTAACGCCGATGGCAGTGCTGGCGGCCCCTATGTTTACCTAGATTTGCGCCATATGGGTCGGGAAAAAATTATGAGTCGTATTCCCTTCTGTTGGGAAGAAGCTCACCGTTTAGTGGGCATTGATGCAGTGGAACAACCGATGCCAGTGCGGCCCACAGTGCATTACTGCATGGGGGGCATTCCGGTAAATACCGATGGTCGGGTACGAAAAAATGCCAACGAGTTAACAGCAGGATTTTTTGCTGCGGGGGAATGTGCCTGTGTTTCCGTCCATGGGGGCAATCGTTTAGGCAGTAACTCCCTGTTGGAATGTGTGGTTTATGGTCGTCGCACGGGCCGGAGCATTGCCGAATATGTCCAAGGGCGATCGCTCCCGGAAATTGACGAAGCAGTTTATAAAACTGAGGCCCAAACCCGCATTGATCAGCTTCTTAACCAACAGGGTACAGTGCGGATTAACACCCTGCGCCAAGCTTTTCAGGATTGCATGACCAGCCATTGTGGGGTGTTCCGCTCCGAATCCTTTATGGCAGAAGGTTTGGAACAGGTACAAAATCTTAAAGCCCAGTACGGGCAAATATTTCTGGATGATAAACAACCGCAATGGAATACGGAAATTATTGAAGCCCTAGAACTGCAAAGCATTATGGCAGTGGGGGAATTGATTTTAACTTCTGCGATCCAACGCCAGGAAAGTCGGGGTTCCCATGCTCGGGAAGATTTTCCCAGTCGGGATGATGATCAATTCTTGCGCCACACCTTAGCCAGTTTTGACGGCGAACAAATAAAAGTGGAATATATGCCGGTGGTCATTAATCGCTTTGAACCGAAGGAGCGTAAATATTAACTTCCCTTAGCTTCAAACAAAAATACAAGGAGATTCTTTCATAGCCTATGCTTTGGCACGTATTTTACGGTCGCGGTAGAATGCTTTTGTCAATTAATTCCCAAGGGCGAAATTTCAGACCCATTTTTGTAATGAGTGATCCTATTAGTTGGACTGCCGAAGCAACAGAGCGTTTAAAGGAAATTCCTTTTTTCGTTCGTCCTGCTGCCCGTAAGAAAATAGAAAATTTTGCCAGGGAAGCGGGAATCACAGAGATAACAGAAAAGGTTTATGAGCAAGCTAAACAAAAGTTCAATTAGCTTAGCCCCGTTGGTAAGTTAATCTGAATAGCGTCAGTTTAGGTTTAAACCATGGCAGAAGATACCATTTTTGGCAAAATTATCCGTCGGGAAATTCCAGCGGCGATCGTCTATGAAGATGATCTTTGCCTAGCTTTCAAGGATGTTAATCCCCAAGCGCCAGTCCATGTGCTTTTAATCCCCAAAAAGCCTTTACCCCAATTGTCAGCGGTAACCCCGGAAGACCATGCTTTATTGGGCCATCTTTTGCTCAAAGCCAAGGAAGTAGCAGCGGATCTAGGCATTGGCGATCAATTTCGCTTAGTTATTAATAACGGAGCCGAAGTGGGGCAAACTGTGTTCCATCTCCACCTCCATATCCTTGGCGATCGCCCTTTTAGCTGGCCTCCGGGTTAAGGGGTTATGATGGGAAAATAAATTCACTTAACAATTCTTAACGAAATGCAGTCCTTTTCGCCCCAGATCACCGCACCCACAGGTAATTATTGGCACTGGCAAGGGCATGAGATCTACTATGTCCGGGCCGGACAACCCCAGCCGGATCGACCTTCTTTACTTTTAGTGCACGGCTTTGGTGCTTCCACTGACCATTGGCGTAAAAACATTGAAGGACTCCAAGACCAGTTTCAGGTGTGGGCGATTGATCTGTTGGGCTTCGGGCGATCGGCTAAACCAGCTCTGGAATATAGCGGTCAATTGTGGGAGCAACAGTTACTAGATTTTGTTGACCAGGTGATTGGGGAAAAAACAGTGGTGGCGGGCAATTCCCTAGGGGGCTACGCTTCCCTGTGTGCGGCGGCCAACGGTGGCGAGAAAATTGCTGGGGTGGTGTTGCTCAATAGTGCCGGGCCATTTGGTGATCAAATTAGTGAGCGCAGTATTAATTTTGTGCAAAAAGCAATTCAAAGCTTGATGCTCCAGCCCCTACCCAGTTACTTACTGTTTCAATATTTGCGGCGCAAACCCACCATTCGGAAGACCTTACAAAAAGTTTACGTAGATCAAACAGCAGTGACCGATCGCCTGGTGGAAGAAATTTATCGTCCTTCCTGTGATGCAGGGGCGGCCCGGGTATTTGCCTCGGTGTTTAAATCTCCCCAGGGGGAAATGGTGGATAAATTGCTAGCTAAATTGCAAGCGCCCCTGTTGGCTATTTGGGGACAGGGGGATCCTTGGATGCGGGTCAAGGAAAGGAGTGTTAAGTTTCGGCAACATTATCCCCAACTAACGGAGCATTTTTTGCCGGCGGGCCACTGTCCCCACGACGAAGATCCGTCCACTGTCAATCAGTTAATGCGGGATTGGTTAGCTACCATTGGTTAGTCCCCTATGGTTTGGGGTTGATCCCCACCGTTTGCCATGACCCCATTGACTTTTCGTAACCTAGGTCAGTCTAAAGCCCCATCTATTGCGCGGACTTTGGTAACCATTGGCTTGGGTATTGGATTGGCAATGGGGACGGTGGGGTGTAGCCCTAGTTATTCTCGATCGCCGCTGGCGGAATCTTTACCTCTGACGGCCAAGGTAACCGTTGGTTCGGAAACAATTTTGTTGGAAGTCGCCACAACTCCCGCCCAACAGGCCCAGGGCTTGATGTTTCGCACCGAACTAGCTGGCGATCGGGGGATGTTATTCACTTTTCCAGAGCCGAGAATTGCCCGCTTTTGGATGAAAAATACCCTGATTCCTCTGGATATGATCTTTTTGCGGGATGGGCAAATTAAACAAATTATTGCCAACGTTCCCCCCTGTAAAGCCGATCCTTGTCCTAACTACGGCCCCCTCAATCAAGAGGTTAACCAGGTGTTGGAACTGGGGGCAGGACGGGCGCAGCAATTAGGTTTGGAAATTGACCAAGTGCTGGAATTTTTGCCCCTGTCGAATAGTTTGTAGCTTGAAGATTATTATCGTTAGCGCTTATATCTTTTCAGCCTAATGCTCAATTTTTTCTAACTCCCATCTAGGTTAATTTCCTTCTGGCGATCGCCTCTAGCACCTGGCAAGCATGGCCTTGGCACACACCACAGTCAGCTCCCACTCCCATGGACTCGGACAACTCTTCTAGGGAAGTAATACCTTGCTGGGCAGCCGCTTCAATTTGCTTATCACTAATACCCCGGCAAACACAGACGTACATAAGGGATTTTCCGTAAATTTTGAGAGAAGATTTTATAAAAAACTATTGCAAATTATTTTCATTATGTCGCAAAGGGGAAGAAAAGACAATTTTTTTTGCCGGTTTGCCGTAGGTGCAGAGGCTAGAGAGAATTATAGTCATTTCAATTAACGATGATAGAATTTAATGTTAAATTATGGGGTGTACAAAATGAACAGGTTTAAACAATGGCTTACAGTTTAGATTTAAGGCAAAGAGTAGTAGCTTATATAGAAGCTAGAGGA